>JBHHXQ010000139.1:0-8719 GCA_046757105.1 Candidatus Krumholzibacteriia bacterium | reverse complement strand
GTCACCGCAGGGAGTCCAAGAATGTCTCGTGTTTGCCAGGTCACCGGGAAGAAGGCGCAGGTGGGCAACAACGTCAGCCACGCCAACAACAAGACGCGCCGTCGCTTCGAAGTGAACCTGCAGAACAAGCGCTACTGGTTGGAGGAAGAGAAGCGCTGGGTGCGTCTGCGCGTGAGCACGCACGGCATGAAGATCATCAACCGCCGAGGCCTGTCCGCGGTCATCCGCGAGATGCGCGCCCGCGGCGAGAAGGTCTGAGCCGCCGGCTTCCCTCCGACCGAGTCACCCTCCACGTACCATTCCAAGCCGAGAGCCGGTGCGCCTCCGGCGCTCGCCGCGCGCGCACCGTTGGATCCGCACGCCCATCATGCATCCTCGAAGGGCAGGCTCGCTTGCTCCACCCCGGCGGGGCGTCGCCGGGGTCCCGATGGGCGACGCGCCGTCTCGGCGGGCTTGGCGTTGGCAGGTCCCAGCGTTCTGCCGCGCCCGGCCTTGCCCTTCGGGGGCTCGTACAGCGCGGGGTCGGGAACGAGCTGGCGGAAGAGGCTCGACTCGCGCTTGTAGAAGCCCTGGGTGTGGAAGGAGTCCTCGAGACCGAGAAGCTCGTAGTCGAGATGATGCCCGATCTCGTGCAGGAGCGTGCGCAGGAAGGTCTTGAAGGCAACCGGCTGGCGGCGCTGTGCGGTGCGCATCCACACCGTGACGAGTGGCTTGCGTCCCTCTTCCGGCTCGTACAGGCCGTGCAGCTCGCCCCAGTCGTGGGAGGGGCGCGCGGCGAGCACGCGAACGCGTACCCCGGGCACGCGCAGCGCTTCGAGCAGCGCCATCGTGAAGCGCCGCACCGCGGTCTCCGTGGCCGCGCGGTCGGCGCGCCCCAGTTCCCGGGCCACGGCCTCGATGTGTGGCGCGAGACGCTCGGGTGACGGCATCCGCAGCGAGCCCACGGCATCGCTCTTGTCGTAGATGCGCCGCTGCCGCGCGCTCAAACGTCTGTAGTAGGAAAAACGCATCCCCGACCCGCTCCCGCGTCGAAGAACCATCCTGAGCACTCGCGTGGAATGCGTCAAGCAAGGCCAGCCGCGAGCGGCCTGCAGGCGCGATGGCGGGGCCCGCCGGCTTCCCGGTCGCGCCCGACCGTTCGGCAGGCCGATCGAGGAACTCACGCGACGCAAGAGGACGACCTCGACCCGGGTGACGGGAGGACGTAACCTTGCACGGCGCCGCCGCCGTGGTGGCGCACGGATCCCGCCTCGCCACACACACACCTCGAGCCGAGAGAGGTCATGATGCCTCCACGCGGCCCGATGGCTCTGGCCCTGCTGATGAGCGCTCTCGCGTGCGCCACCACGGTGCGCTCGGGCGAGGCCCACCGCACCGTGAAGGCTGTCGTGCAGCCGCGTCCCGGAGCGGAGCCCGACGAGATCGACATGCGGGTGCACGAAGTTCCGGTCGACCTGCCCTCGGTTCCCGCAAGCGACGCAACGCTGGACGACGACGACCTCGTGCTCGGCGTGGTCGCCGACGGCCGGGCCATGGCGTTCCCGGTGCGCTACCTCGCGATGTACGAGGTGGTCGACGGGCGCGTCGGCAGCCTGCCGGTCGCGCCGACCTGGTGACCGCTCACCGGATCGGGCGTCGTGTACGCCCGTCGGATCGAGGGGCGCGAGCCGACGTTCGATTTCGCCGCAGGCCTGCTCCACGACAACCTGCTGCTCGTCGATCGCGAAACGCAGAGCGTCTGGTCCCAGCTGCAGTCCAAGGCCGTGCAGGGAACGCTGGCGGGCGAGCCGCTCCGCGTGGTTCCGTCGCTGCAGACGACCTGGATGTTCTGGCGCCGGCTGCATCCGCAGACGCGGGTGTGGGTGGTCGAATCGGAGGTGGGGCGCCCCTACCGCTACGCCGACTTCCGGCCCGGAACGCGCTTCGAGAGGAAACCGGAACACGACACCTCGGCACTGGGGCGCGGGCGCGGCGAAGAAGCGATGTTCTTCCGCTTCCGCGACCTCGAGAAGGTGGAGACGCCCCTGCGGCTCGAGCTGGGCGGCGCGCGCATCGTGGTGCACTTCGAGAAGGATGCGCTCACCGCCTGGGCCGAGGACCTCGAAGGGAATCTGCTTCCCGGGGTCCTCGCCTACGAACGAGGCTGGAAGGACTTCAACCCCGGATCACGCCTGTTCCGCGCGCCGGAATGAACAAGCGCACCAGCGACGCTGGAGACCGCGGACTCGGGTCGTGCCACCACTCCGGGTGGCCGAACCGTGGGGCCGTTCGTGCGGTGCAAGCCGGCGAAGCGGCACCGGCGGCGGACGCGCTGGGCCGGTGCGGCTCACGGCGTGCTCGGCTGCCGGGCGGCCTCGACGAAGCGGCGGACGCGCTCGGCGTCGAGAGGGTTCGAGCTGCACCCGTCCACCTTGAGCGACGTCCCCACGATGACCCCGTCGGTCTCCTTCAGGAACACGCCGACGTTGCGCTCCGTGACACCGCTACCGACGTAGACGGGCACACCGAGCGTCAGGCCGCGAACGGCCCGCAGATCGTCGATCTCGGTCGTCCACCCGGTGCCGCCTCCGGTCACGATGAGCGCGTCGGCGAGGCCACGCTGGACGGCGTCCGCGGCTTCGTGGGTGATCTCCCGGTGGGCCAGGCTGCGCCCGTGCTTCACGTGCACATCCGCCCAGATCTCGATGTCGGCGGCGAGCCCGCGCCGCAGCCGCAGCGTCTCGGCAGCGCGTCCTTCGAGGATCCCCTGGTCGGTCGCGGTGACCCCCACGTGCACGTTCACGCGCACGAAGTGTGCGCCCGCGGCCGCGGCAATCGACAGGGCCGCGCGCGCGTCGTTGCGCAGCACGTTCACGCCGAGCCGCAGATCCGCAAGCTCGCGGCGCACGGTGGCGACCACCCGGGTCATCGCCGCGATCGTCACCGGCTCGACTCGTTCCTCGTGGAACGGCGTGTCGCCGAAGTTCTCGATCACGCAGCCGTCGAAGCCCGCCTCGGCGAGGATGCGCGCCTCATCGAGCGCGCGCGCTTCGATGTCCCGCATCGGGAGTGAAGCCCGCGGTGATCCGGGCAGGGCGGGGAGGTGCAACATCCCCACGAGTCGCTTGCGGCGCGCTCCAGCCATACGTTCTGGTCCTTGGATCAGCCGGTGCTGCGCACGCGGCCGCGGGTCGCCGCGAGCCGCGTGATGCGTTCGACGAGCGTCTCGAAGTCGATGCCCGCGGCCATGGCGGCCTTCGGCACCAGGCTCGTGGGGGTCATTCCCGGAATCGTGTTGACCTCGAGACAGTACGGCTCGTCGGCGGGGCTCAAACGGAAATCGACGCGGGCGAAGTCCCGGCAGCGCAAACCGCGGAAACAGCGCAGCGCGTAGTCCTGCATCGTCTCCGCCACGTCCCGGGGAATACCGGCGGGCACGTGATACTCGCTCGAGCCCGGCGTGTACTTGCTCCGGTAGTCGTAGAGGCCGCTCCGTGGAACGATCTCGACCACCGGAAGCGCGCGGTCGTCGAAGATCCCGACGGTCATCTCGCGACCGGGGATGAAGCTCTCGTAAACGAGACGCGTATCGAACTCGCAGGCCACTCGCACGGCCTCGGCCAGCTGCTCCGCCCCGTGGACGATCGTCACCCCGACGCTCGAACCCTGGCCGTTCGGCTTCACGACGGCCGGGAACCCGCACTCGGCAGCCACGCGCTGTTCGAGCTCTTCGATCGCCGCGCCGGAATCGGCGACGAAACCGGGCGGCGTCGGAATCCCGAGGTCGCGGAAGATGCGCTTCGAGGTCTCCTTGTCCATGGCGATGCTGCTGGCCATCACCCCCGAGCCGGTGTAGGCGACGCCGGCCGTCTCGAGCAACGCCTGGATGGTGCCGTCTTCGCCGCCCGTGCCGTGCAGGGCCACGAAGACCACGTCCACCTCGCCGAAAGCCTGCGCCCCGATGCGCTCGACCGCCAGGATGGCGTCGCCGCTGGTCGCCAGCGCCGTCGACGGCGGCTCGCTGCCGATGGCGTTTCTGGCGCCGAGTTCCACCAGCTTGCCGCCGGCGGTGTCGACGGCGGTGACCCGGTGGCCGCGGCGCTGCAGCGCCTCGCCGATCGATCGCCCCGAGACCATCGAGACGTCACGCTCGGCGCTGTTGCCACCCAGTAGTACGACGACGCGCATCATGTCCCCCTCCTCCCGGCCACCACGGACTCCCCCGCTTCTCCCGAACAGTCGCAAGGCGCCGCCGACGGCCGCGCCGCTGCCGGTGTGGCCGACCCCACCAGGCGTGTCGGCCCACCCACGTACTTCACCACGTCCCCACCCAGAATCCAACCCCGCCGATCCCAGCCGCCCCGGTCGCTCGGGCGGGGCTCTGGCGCGAACGGCCGGGCCGGTGTGGGAGCGGATCAGCCTGCGGCGTCGCGGAGGCGCTGGAGGGCGCGGGCGGGGCCGACCGCGTCGAAGAGAAGCGGCAGCTCGGGGCCGTGGCAGCGGCCCGACAGGGCCGCGCGCGCCGGCAAGAAGAGACTGCGACCGCGCACTCCGAGGTCGCGCCCGCACTCCAGCAGCAGCTCCTTGAATCGCTGCCCGTCCGGCTCGCCCGGCTCGGCTTCCAGCTTCACGACCAGCTCCGCGAACAAACGACGCGCCGCGTCCGAGCTCAGGATCCGAGCCGCGTCCGGTTCCGGATGCCCCGGTTCGAGCACCCCGCGCACTCGCCGCGGCAGCTCGTCGAGCGCCGCAATGCCGTCCTTGAACGCTGTGATCCACCGGCTCGTCCGGGCCGGGTCGTTCGGCAGCCCGGCGCCGCGCAGGAAGGGCCGCGCGAGTGTCACGAGCTCCTCGAGTGGACGCGCCCGCAGATGCTCGCCGGCCATCCAGCGGAGCTTCCGGGCGTCGAACGCGGCAGGCGCCTTCGAGACGCGATCCAGGTCGAACTCGCGCACCAGCCGCTCGCGATCCAGCACCTCGTCACCGCTCGGTGAAGACCACCCGAGAAGAGCGAGGAAGTTGACGAGCGCATCGGGCATGAACCCGCGAGCGCGGTATTCGTCGACGAAGAATCCTTCCTGGCCGTCGCGTTTCTTGAGCCTGCCGCGATCCTCGCCCAGGATGAGCGACAGGTGTGCGAACTCCGGTGCGCGGAACCCGAACGCCCCGAACAGCATCATCTGCCGCGCGGTGTTGTACAGATGATCCTCGCCGCGCAGCACGTGTGTGATCTGCATGTCGGCATCGTCCACGACGCAGGCGAAGTTGTAGGTCGGAAGACCGCTCGAACGTAGCAGCACGAAGTCACCGAGCGTGGCCGAATCGATCTGCATCGGACCACGCACGCGGTCCTGGAAGAGCACGATCCCGCCGGGGATGCGGAAGCGCACGGTGTGCGACTCGCCGGCGCGCGAGCGCCGGGACGCCTCGCGGCTCGGGATATCGCGACAGGCTCCGTCGTAGTGGGGATCCTCTCCCGCCGCGATCTGCTCCTCGCGCTTCGCCGCCAGGAGGTCGTCGCTGCAGAAGCACGGGTAGGCGTGGCCTGCATCGACCAGGCGCGCGGCGCGCTTCGCATAGATCTCGCGGCGCTCCGACTGCCGGTAGGGCGCGTGCGCGCCTCCCAGGTCGGGGCCCTCGTCCCAGTCGAGACCCAGCCACGTCAGATCCTCCAGGAGGCCCTTCTCCGACTCCCGGGTCGAGCGCTGCGCGTCGGTGTCCTCGATGCGCAGGATCATCGTCCCGCCGTGGTGGCGCGCGAAGAGCCAGTTGAACAGCGCCGTGCGCGCGCCGCCCACGTGCAGGCGACCCGTGGGGCTGGGTGCGAAGCGCACCCGCGGATTCTTCGACGTCGTGTCGTCCATCGTCCGCCGGCCTCCCGATGCCACCTCGCCGCAGGGCGCACCCGGTTTCGCGACGAGGCGCGGCCTCGCGGAATAGGTCGCGGCCCGGAGCGGTTCTACGCAACGGATCACCCGGGCACGCAACTCGGGGTGCTCCGGGGGGGCGCTGCGTCCGAAACAGGGGTCGGCGCGACGCGCCACCCTCGGACGCCTCTTCCAGCCGCCTGCCGAATCGCCGCAACTGGGGGCAACCACCCACCCGAGGGACGCAGTATGTGCCGAGCGCGGTTTCGTGGTCAAACCGAAGCCGGGATACCGTACGTCGTGCGGCGGTCGCTCGGGGCATGATCCCCGCAGGTGCGGTCCGGGCCGGCGCGGCCGACGCGGTCTCCCGATTCCCCGCAAGGTCCCGCAGGTCCCGGGTGTCCTTCACGCAAGTCGTGTTCTGTTGACCTGTTACGCGTCCCGACCTATAATTGGAAGGACAGTACGAAGCAGGAGACCGAACCCCCACGCGATTGGTCCTTCCTCCTCGTCACAAGCGACGCGCCCCCATTGTATCTGGGTGGAGGCATGCTCCGACGCGCGCTCCACGTGGGCCTCTTTGCCCTTTTCCGACCCAACCTGGCCCTCGCCCAGGGAAGGCAAACCAAGGTCTACTACGACGACTCCTTTCGTTTCGGCTCCCAGGCGCTCGAGAGCGCCTGCACTCGCTACTTCGAGATTCTGACCACACCGGCCGACGAGGATTCCACGGCCGGGATGTTCCACTACTGGGGCCCCAAGCTCGACGACTTCCACGAACGCGTGTGTGAGAACCTCCAGCTGACGCACGCGGAGATCTACAAGTACCTGCTCTATCCTGCGTTCTTCACGCAGCTCGAGAAGCTGGTTCTCGAGGGACGCCTGCATCCGGCGCACTTCGACTCCATCATGCGGCTGACGATCGCGGTCGTCGAAGAAGGCGTTCCCGTGCCGGACCTGCCGCTGGCCCTGGCGCGGGCGTCGGACGCGCCCGAATCCGCGCCGCCCCCCCCGGTGTCCGCGCCACGGACCAGGTGCTGGAAAGACCGGCATGTGGCGGTGAGCGGCGACACGGTGTTCACGTGGCTGCCGGACGAGAGCCTGCGTTCGTTCCAGCGCTGTGTCCTGTACCGCACGCTGCACGATTTCCTCGCCACGCCCATCGGCCCGGCGCTGCCCGAGGGCGTCCTTGGTTTCGTCCCCCGCCACGACCCGAACCTGCCCATCGTCATCTACGCCTCGCTCGGAGAGCACCGCCTGCGGCGGACCGCACAGCACGAGATCGCTCACGCGATCGTCGAGAGCATCGCCAAGTACCTGCGCGGTCTGGCCACCACCCGCATCCGGCACGCCCGCCAGGATTCGACGCGGCAAAAGAAGACCTGGCGTCCGTCGAGCGGCGGCTTCTCGGCGATCACGCACGAGAACTTCGCCGAGTATCTCGCGTTCCCATACGGCGAGATGGAGCCGGCGCTGCGGGCAGCGCTCATCGAGATGGTGGCCGAGAACCGGATCGATGGGCTGGCCGCGATCTCGGTGGGTGCACGCACGCTCGCGTCGAGCTACATCGAAGGTCCGGCGCGACTGTTCTTCCTCGCGGAGGAGTTCGGGCGCGACGTGCCGAAACGGCTGCTGGTGGGCTACTACACGAACTCGGGCGGTTTCCTCGACCTGCTCGAGGAGGTGACGGGGTACTCCGTCGCGACGCTCGACCGGCTGTACCGGCGCTGGCTGCGTGAACGTCTCTGGAGCGAGTACCTGGTCACCAACGTCCCGGACACGCTGGGCTCGGTGATGGCGCACGGGCTCTCGGGCGTGCGCCGAGACGGCCTGACCCTGGTGCAGCGGGTGCGGGATGGCCGGCAGGAGGTCGTCCTCATCGCGCCCGCGGATGGACGCCACCGACCGCACGAACGGGTGATCGTCCGCGACCTCGACGGCATCGAGCGCGTGCCGCTGTTCTCGTCCTCCGACCTGCGCGCCGGCCGCGTCGTCACCTCGATCCGGCAGCGAAACGAGGAGTCGCTTCTGCTGTGGGACCCCGAGAACGGCAGGCGCATCCGCGGTCTGACCGAACTCGGGGCCGTGCGCGAGGTTCGCGATCCCCGCTGGTCTCCGAGCGCACGGGCGGTCGTCTTCCGCGTCGTGGATCGTAGCGGGCGCAATGCCATCGCGTACCTCGACGTCGACCGCGACGTGGCACGTCTGCTGACGCCGTACCGCTGGGCCGAGACCGCCTACCCGACGTTCGCCGAGAACGACTCCCTCATCCTCTTCACGTCGACGGCGACGCCGGACTTCACGGCCGATGTCTTCGTCCTCGACATGGCGTCCCGGACGACGCGGAACATCACGTGCAGCCCGGAAGTGGACGAACTGGAGCCGGTTCTGGTGAACGGGCACCTGATCTGTTTCTCGGACGCGTCCGGCGTGCCGGTGCCGGTCGAGCTCATGCCGGACGGCTCGGAGCGCCAGCTCACCGCGCTGCCGTTTCCGGTGAGCCGCCTGCAGCGCAGCGACTCGACGCTCACGCTGGTCGCCACCAGCCTGCGGCACCGGCGGCTGCCGGCAGGACGCGCGGTCTGGGGCTTCCCGCTGCGCGCGCTCGGCCTCGAAGAGCCCGAGCCGGACGGCAGCCCGGTGGCCGCGCTGGCGGCCGGCGCCGGTTGCGCGCCGGCGGCCTCGACGACGCAGCCGGTGCTCTCCGCTGCCGAGAGCACCCCCGACGAGGTGGCCACGCACGGGATGCTCGCGGACGTGCGCCGGTCGCCCACGGGTGGCGAATCGCTCGGGCTCGTGGTCTCGCCCTACAGTCAGAGGTGGCAGTTCCTGCCGCTCGGACTCAATTTCGCCGGTTCCAGCACCCGGGCCCG
>JBHHXQ010000138.1:0-8722 GCA_046757105.1 Candidatus Krumholzibacteriia bacterium | reverse complement strand
CGCTGCAGGCACAACAAGGTCGAGAGCCGGGGTGCCAAGAGCGTCGCCATGTCGGAGATCGCCATGCACGCCATGTACCGCGAGATGACGCAGATCTCCGGGCGCGCCTCCTTCTGCATCCCGGACTCGCCGCCCCCCTTCGCGGCACAGTTCGCCGAGGTCGAAGTGGACACCGAAACCGGGCGCGTGCGCGTGCTGCGGTTCGTGTCGGCGGTGGACTGTGGCACCGCCATCAACCCGTTGCAGGTCGAGGGTCAGATCGAAGGCGCCGTGGCGATGGGAATCGGCTACGCGCTCTACGAGGAGATGCTCTACGACGATTCCGGATGTCTGTTGAACCGCGACCTGGTCGACTACAAGATCGCGCACGCCGACGACATGCCGCGGATGCAGACGATCGTCGTGCAGTCGTACGAGCCGACCGGACCGTTCGGCGCCAAGTCGGTGGCCGAGGTTCCCACGAACGGTCCGGCCCCCGCCATCGCCAACGCCATCCGTCACGCGATCGGCGTGCGCATCCCGGAGCTGCCCATGACCCCGGACCGCATCCTGCGAGCGCTCGGCAAGATCTGAACGCCGCCGCCGGAGGCTTCTTGGCTGGCAGGCTCGGCGCCCCCCGGCCGAGCGAGGCGCCGGCGGATCGCAGCGAGCTACGGGCAGAACGCCAGGACCGCCACGTTCGCGAGTTCGCAAAGGATCGCGGAGCGGATCCACTCCTGGCTGCAGGCGACCGCAGCGAGAGCGAGCGCCTGGATGCACTCGGCGCTGAGCTCGTCGATCCAGACCCCGTGGGCGACGGCAGCCTCCGCGCTCCCCAGGTCCACACCGGTCATCACGGCGGTGGTTCTCGACACCGCGGACCCGGCGATCAGCATCCCCAGGAGCCCGCACAGAAGCAGCAACCTCGGCCACCGGCGAATCAACATGGTCCCCTCCTCTCGCTCAGGTGCATCGGGACTCGACGCACCCGACGACGTCCGTGCACGGGAGTCGTGGGGAACGAGAGGCAGACGAGGAACGCGAGGTGCGGAACGACACCGGAGGTGGCCCTCTCCCGGGCCCCCGCGACGAGCCACGGGATGGATTCCGCCGCGGTGCGTTGCGTCGTTCGCACTGCGGGAGCCGCCCCTGGGCAGGCGTCGAGGGGGCGGAATCGCGGCCACTCAGCCACACGCCATCAGGATGACCGCCCCGATCATCCGCGTGCAGAACTGATGGAACGAGGCCGAAACGCTCGCACACAGAAGGCCCACTTGCAGGCCTGCCATGGTACAGCCCAGGTCGTGGGGGACGAAGCCGCCGAGCGCTTCGGTGTCCTGGATGCCGGCGTCGGCGACGCTCTGCGGCCCGGCATCCGGGCCGACCGCGGGAGCCCAGGTGCCCGCGAGAACGACGAGTGCGAGAAACCAGCGCATGCCATGCCTCCTGGTACGATGTCGGAACCGCGGGAGCGTGTGGGGGGCGATCGCGTGTCGGCGCGCGGCGGGCGATCCGCGGGGACACGGAGCGTGCCGGTACCGGCGGCGTCCTCTGGTGGCTCGGCGTAGGCGCACGGCCCGCGCCGAGCCACGCCGACACCGCGACGTGCCGATCCGGACAGGATCCTCAGGGACGCTCCCCTGCCGCGTCGAACAGGAGCTTGACCGCACTCCACGTCGCCGACTCCACTGCAGTCGGACAGGCGTTCGGCCCTCCTGGCGTCGGAGCACATCCGGTGGCGAGCGGCGGGTCTGCACCCGCGTACGGGTTCAGCGCGTCGAAGATGAACCAGGTGTCGCCGCCATCCGGCACCCGCCCGGTCGAGCGATCGTCCAGCGTCTCGTGCGAGGCGTACGAGTACTCGTCGACCAGCAACGTGTCGGGGCCGCTCAGCTGCCAGAGGCGCACCGTGTCACCGCTGTTGTTGAGGGAGAGCCCCACCGTGCTCAGCCCCTCGGTGCTCTCCCAGCCGACGCTCTCGCTCCCGTAGACGACCAGCTGCTGTCCGGGAGAGAGCGTGCCGCTGAACCCGAAACGAAACGTGTCGGAAGCATCGGACAGCCGGAAGGCGTCGAGCGCCACCGCCGTCGCACCCGTGTTGACGATCTCGACCCATTCGTCGTTCTTGAAGTGGGTGGCGGCGTCCCCGTCCCAGTCCGAGGCCGGGTCGGCCAGGATCTCGTTGATCCGGACCTGACCGTGACACACCTGGGCCGGGAGAAGTGACGTCGCCGACACGCACACGAAGAGCATGCCGCACAGACTACGCAGCAATCCTGCCATGCGAATCCCTCCGATCCCGTGGGAAGAAGCGCGGGGATGTCGCAGGCGTCTCGAGCAGATGTCGAGCCAGCCGGGGAGCCGGCTCGTGACGCGCTCCTGAGGCGCCAGGCACCGGCCTCGCCGGCCGCGACCGTCAGCCGCGTGGACACGCTGCGCCAACGCGCTGCACACCTCGGCGGTCGGGTGCGGCTCGAGAGGCGCACGGCCGCAACCGCGTGAGGCTCGAGGAAGCGTGGTGTGTCCTGCGGCACGGCCGCGAAATTGGATGGGTCCAAGTTGGTCAGAATTGGCCCTTGCGGCCGATGAATCTGGCATGTAGGGTCCAATCGGTGGGTCCATTTCGTTCTCAGGCATGCGGGAGCGCACAGTCGTCATGCAACTCCTCCTCGACCGCACCAGCACCTCCCCTCTGCACCGCCAGATCGCCTCGCAGATCCGCTCGCTCATCGAGAGCGGCGACCTGGCCGTGGGCAGCCGCTTGCCGGCGACGCGTGGCCTGGCCCGGACGCTAGGCGTGAACCGCGCCACCGTCTGTGCCGCGTACGACGCGCTGGCGTCGGCGGGCTACGTGGAGCCGCGTGTGGGCCGGGGAACCCGGGTGGTCCGAAGCAGCATCGCGTCTCGACCGCCGGCGCGGCCGGCCGGCGCCGCACGTGTCGAGCCTGCCCCCGGCCCGGGTCCGGACTGGTCGGGGTTGCTGGCCAGCGCTCTCGATCCGCGGTGGCCGCACCTCGAGCCGCCGGCGGCACCGGGAGGACGGCATCCGGGTCGGATCGACTTCACCGGGCTCATCCCCGACGAGAGTTTCTTTCCCGTGGACCGCCTGCGCCGCTGCCTCGATGTGGTGCTGCGCCGCGATGGGGCGCGGCTCCTGCAGTACGGCTCGGCTCGGGGCTACACGCGTTTCCGCGAGGTCCTCGCCCAGCGCATGCGCCTGTGTGGCACGGCCGTCTGCGCCGACGACATCCTGATCGTCAACGGCGCGCAGCAGGGGTTGGATCTGTTCTGCAAGGCGCTCCTGGATCCGGGCGACGCGGTCGTCGTCGAATCGCCGACCTACGGCAATCTCCTGCCGCTCCTGCGCCTGTACCGCGCGGACATCCTCGCGGTGCCGATGACGCCGCAGGGCCTCGACCTCGAGCAGCTCGAGTCCGTTCTCGGCCGCCGGCGCGTGAAGTTCCTGTACACGATGCCGCACTTCCAGAACCCGACCGGCGTCACCACCGGGCTCGAGCATCGCAAGCTCCTGCTGGAGCTGGCCGGACGCTACGACGCTGCAATCCTCGAGGACGGTTTCGAGGCGGATCTGCGCTGGGACGGCGGTGAGGTGCTGCCGCTTCGCGCGCTCGATCCGAACGGACGCGTCAGCTACCTGGGCACGTTCTCGAAGGGGCTGTGCCCCGGCTTCCGACTCGGCTGGCTCGTGACGGGTCAGCGGCTCGTGGCACATCTCGCGCATCTGAAGCGCACGACCGATTTCCACACCTCCGTTCTCCTGCAGGCGGCGCTCGCCGAGTTCTGCGAGCGCGGCGAGTACGACACGCACCTGCGGCGCCTGCGGCGCATCTACCGCGCCCGCATGGCAGCGGCGGCCTCGGCGCTCGAGGCCCACGTCCCGCGCAGCGTCCGCTGGCATGTTCCCCAGGGCGGGTACTGCATCTGGCTGGAGCTGCCCGCGGGGATCTCGGACGACGAGCTCACCGCCCGCGCGGCGCGCGACGCGGTGCGGCTGGCGAGCGGGCGGCATTTCTTCACGAACGACCCCGGCTACGGCTGCCTGCGCCTGAGCATCAGCCGGGTGGACGAAGAGCAGATCGAGAAGGGTATCGCGGTGGTGGGACGCCACCTGGAGCAGCTCGGCCGCGAAGCGGTGCAGGACGACGTCGCGACCGACGCGCGTCCCTACATCTGAACGGGGGCCGGGAATCGACCCGAGCCACCTCGGAACCGGACCCCAACACGTTGGAGGAGGACAGATGGAAGTCGGAATTCGCGTCAAGACCGGCCTCGCCGAGATGCTGCGCAACGGCGTCATCATGGACGTCACGAACGCGGAGCAGGCCAGCATCGCCGAGAAAGCCGGCGCCGTGGCCGTCATGGCCCTCGAGCGCGTGCCGGCCGACATCCGCGCCGAGGGAGGTGTGGCGCGCATGGCCTCGCCGGACCGGATCCGCGAGATCATGGACGTCGTCTCCATCCCGGTCATGGCGAAGGTGCGCATCGGCCACTTCGCCGAGGCGCAGGTGCTGGAGTCGCTCAAGGTGGACTTCGTCGACGAGAGCGAGGTGCTCACGCCGGCCGACGAGTCGAACCACGTCGACAAGTGGGCCTTCAAGGTGCCGTTCGTGTGCGGCTGTCGCGATCTCGGCGAGGCGCTGCGGCGCATCGCCGAAGGCGCCGCTCTCATCCGCACCAAGGGCGAGGCCGGCTCCGGAAACGTCGTGGAGGCGGTGCGCCACCTGCGCACCGTGAACGCACAGATCCGCCGCGTGCAGAGGCTCGACCCCGAGGAGCTGGTCCACGAGGCCAAGGAACTCGGCGCGCCACTCGAGCTCGTGCGCTGGGTGCACGAGAACGGCAAGCTCCCGGTACCGAACTTCGCGGCCGGTGGCGTGGCGACGCCAGCGGATGCGGCGCTCCTCATGCAGCTCGGCGCCGAGAGCGTCTTCGTCGGCTCCGGCGTCTTCAAGTCGACAGATCCGCAGGCACGCGGGCGCGCCATCGTGCACGCGGTGCTGCACTACAAGGAGCCCGAAGAGGTTCTCAAGGCGCACGAGGGCCTCGGCGAAGCCATGCCCGGGCTCGAGATGAGCCGCCTGGAGGACAAGGACCTGCTGCAGACGCGCGGCTGGTAGGCGCGTCTCGAGCGACCCGACGGCGCGGCCAGGTCAGACGGCGGCCCCGGCACGACGGGCAGGATTCCCGGGCCCGGCCGGGATCGTGCAGGCTCGGCGCCGCAGGGGGTCCCGATCGAGGTGGAAGGATGGCGTTGCAGATCGGTGTCCTGGCGCTGCAGGGAGACTTCCAGGCGCACGGGCACGCCCTCGAACGTCTCGGCCAGTCCTGGCGCGAGGTGCGCCGGGCTTGCGAACTCCGCGGCCTGCAGGGTCTCGTCCTACCCGGCGGCGAGAGCACGACGATGTGGCACTTCATGCGGGAAAACGGCCTTGCCGCGGCGCTGCGCGACTACGCACGTGCCGGTGGCGCCGTGTACGGCACCTGCGCCGGCACCATCCTGCTGGCCCGCGAGGTGTCGAACCCGCCCGCAGCCGGCCTCGGCATCCTGGACATCACGGTCGAACGGAACAGCTACGGGCGACAGACCAAGAGCAGCGTGCGACGGGCCGCCACCGACGATCCCGAGCGGCCGTGGATCGAGGCCGTCCTGATCCGGGCGCCGCGCATCCTGCGGATTGGACCGGGTGTCGTGGTGCGCGCCCGGCTGGACGGCGACCCGGTCTGGGTGGAGCAGGAGCGCGCGATCGCCACGACGTTCCACCCCGAGCTCGGAGACGACCTGCGCGTCCACCGGCGCTTCCTCGAGATCGCCGCGAGTTGTCCGGCATTCGGCTTCTCACGTGGAATCGATGCGATCCGCTGAAGCCGCAGGCCGGCGCGAGGAGAGAGCATCCCGTGCGTGCTGCCGGCTTGCGGATGGGCCGCTCATCCTCTCCGGTGTGAACTGACCTGGCTAGGCGTTGCGGAACTGGTTCCAGAGCCGGCGAAAGCGGCTCTCGTAGATCATGTCGTAGACGTGCATCTTGTCCGGGAAGAGCTCCTGGCACCGGCGCCGCAGCTCGGCCCGCTTGATCTCCACATCGACGCGCGGGCAGTCGGTCGCCACGATCAGGAAGGACACCCGATCGGCCAGGCCTCGCAGCTCGCGCAGTTTCGCTTCCTCTTGCAGCAACGCCTCGCGATCGACGAACCGGGGCTCCGGCCCGGCGATCCTCAGGACCTCGCCGCAGCGGCAACGGGGCGCGTCGGAGCCGAGCAGCACCCGAACGTAGCTGGAACCGCATTTCGGGCAGTCGACGATGAGTCTCATGCCACCCCGCCTCGCGAAGGTTTCGGGAAGTGGTCCCGGCAGCAGCCGACGCCGTCCTGACGTCTCACCGGCTGCTGTCCGCCGGCGCCCCCCTCCCCCGGGTGTCGGCCACGACCACCCCCCCAAGAGTCTACGCGCCTTCCGGGACCGACGCCCGGAAGACGTGGCCGCTGCGCGGCAGCCGGGGTTGGGCGGATCGGGGTAAAGCTGAAGCGCCAGACGCCAGCTGTAGACCGAGAGCCGGCCCTTCTTTGTTGGTGGAGCGCCGCATGATCGCCGCAGATCCCTTCAACATTGAAAAGCACTGCACGCTGCCCGATTGGAACTACAGGCTTCATCCCAGGAATGAGAGGGAATTCCTGGGCGAGCTCTAACTTCTTGACTGTCAACCTGAACTCCTATTGCCGCGACCAGGTTCACCCGGTCGCGGCATGAGCACCTACAGCTACAACAAGACTTGCGGGTCGACTCACGGGGTGAATCTGATCCCCGCCCGGATGGGCTTGGCCAACTCGTTCCGGTTGAGGCCCGACCATTCCAGCGTCAATCGGTTCCGGCGCCCGACCAAGGACCGGTGGCCTCCCAGCGCCCCTCGAAATCCCGCCCCTCACCGAGTGCCTCGGCCACCGGTCCGAGGAAGACGGCGATCGCCTCGACCACCTCCGCCAGCTCGCTCGGGGCGCCCTCCAGCCGGCTCTTGCGCAGGAACCCGCGCCACTGAGCGACGTTTGCGGCGGCCTCCGCGAACTCCGTCGTGAACGCGACGGGACGTGCGGCAACCTCGAGACCCCGGCAGGCGAACGTCTCCCGGATCGCTGCGGCCAGAACTCCGCCGTCGAAGTCGAACTGCCGCGACAGGCCCCACACATCGAAGAAGTCCCGCATCCGGCTGTTCAGGAGACCCCGGCGGACCATCGTGTGGAACTTCTCGGCAACGGTGCTCTCGCGCGTGTACCCGCGGATCCGCGGCGTGGGCAGATCCAGGATCGTCGGGTAGTCGGCGAGCACAGGCCCGGGCACGACCGCATCCCCGAAAACCACGTCGAGCCGCATGGCGACACGAGCCGTGCCGAGGTTTCCCCGGAAGCGCACTCGCACCCCCTCGTACTCGGCCTCCGCGGCGATCCGCTCCGCCTGGACGCTCCCCGGGTCGAAGTCCAGCCCGTCCGGCTCGACATCCTGCCGGCAGATCTCCTTCACGACCGCAACGATCCGGTCGATGTCGTTGGCCCCATGGCCCAAGAGGTCGATGTCCACGGTCGGGCGCGTGAGCGATACGTCCCACGCCACGAGCATGAGCGCCCCCTTCAGGACGAAGTTCTCACCGTGCGGTGACCGCGAGAGCCGGTGGAGGAACCGCTCCATGGCGAAGTACTGGAGGACCTCGTTGAACGGGCGGCCCGAGGACCGTGCCTCGTCGAGAAGGCGCTGCCGGACGGACGCGGCGACGTTCTTGATCTTCCGGCGCTTCACAGGAGAGCCTCGACGTAGGGGCGCATGACCTTCTCGACGCGGCACACGCGAGCGAAGCGCATGAGATCGTCGGGACTCCCCCTCTTCTCCCGGAGGAAGAGCTTGAGCGCCTCGAGGGCCGTGTCGAGGCCGAGCTTGTTCCGGTACTTGAAGCAATCAGCCACCGTCTTGGTCGCGCCGTAGACGCGGACGCTGATCCCGTCCAGATCGTGCGTCTCGATCCCTTCGGTGAAGGCCCGTCCGGTGAACCAGAACACGCGGACCGGTGGATGCTCCAGCCGCGGCGGCTCGGCTCCCCGCTTGAGGGCGACGTAGACCTCGTGCGGGATCTGGCTCGTGATCTCGTGGAACGCCAGCGCCGAGACCAGGCAGAGCACCCCTTCTGGGACACGCAGGGCGACCGCGACCAAGTCCGGGTTCCCGAAGGGCGGAAGGTCCGCGAGCCGGTACACGCCGCGCCCGAGCCGCTTCAGCACCCCGGCGTCGCGCATGGCGTAGAGCGTGCGCGGGTGGACTCCGTGACGGACAGCCTCCATCGTCCGGAGGACGCCGCCGTGCTCGCGGAAGACGCTCGCCGCCTCGGCGAACGCCTTCTGCTTCCTCGACTTCGGCTTCTTCCCCATGGATAGACTCACCAGCGTTTGGCAACTTTCGCTGGTGATTCTATCCTGTGGGGCCGGGCCTGTCAAGTCGTATGGTCAAGAAAGTCGAACGAGTGCCAGGCCCCTGGACGATCTCGCAAGGCCTGCGAGTCCTAGCGCGTATTGTCCAGGGTTTCTCGAAGCAGGCGGTTCAGCTCGGCCGGGTTGGCCTGGCCGCGGGTCGCCTTCATGACCTGACCGACGAAGAAGCCGAGGAGCTGCGTCTTGCCGGCGCGGTACTTGTCCACCTCGTCCGGATGGTCGGCCAGAACCTTTTCGACCAGGGACGCCAGGGTGT
>JBHHXQ010000137.1:0-8753 GCA_046757105.1 Candidatus Krumholzibacteriia bacterium | reverse complement strand
TCGTGGGGCTGGGGCGGCCCCGCGCCCGCCGGGTTCGGCGCGCGCCCGCGCGCGCCGTCATCTTCCGACTCGGGCGCTTCGTGGGCATCAAGGGACCGGGGCTTTTTCTGCTCGTCCCGGTGATCGATCGCATGGTCAAGGTGAGCCTGCGCACGGTCGTCATGGACGTCCCGCCGCAGGACGTCATCACGCGCGACAACGTCTCGGTGAAGGTGAACGCGGTGGTCTACTTCCGCGTCTTCGCGGCCCAGAAGGCGATTCTCGAGGTCGAGAACTTCCTCTTCGCGACCTCGCAGCTCGCGCAGACGACGCTGCGCAGCATCGTCGGCGGCGCCGAGCTCGACGAGCTCCTGGCCGAGCGCGAGAAGATCAACCGCGCCCTGCAGGAGATCATCGACCGGCAGACCGATCCGTGGGGCATCAAGGTGATCTCGGTGGAGGTCAAGGACGTCGACCTGCCAGCGGAGGTGAAGCGCGCCATGGCGCGCCAGGCCGAGGCCGAGCGCGAGCGCCGCGCCAAGGTGATCAACGCCGAGGGGGAGTACCAGGCCGCACAGCGCCTGGCCGACGCCTCGACCATCATCCGCGACCATCCGATGGCCATGCAGCTGCGCTTCCTGCAGACGCTCAACGAGGTGGCGGCCGAGAACAACTCCACCACCATCTTCCCGGTGCCGATCGACCTGCTCAGCACCTTCATGTCCAAGGGCGACAAACAGAAGTAGCCGGCGACCGGCGCCGACCCGACAGAGATCAGCCTGCCCGCCGTGACGTCCTGCGTTGTGCAGGGGAAGTGACGGGCCAGGAGAGCCGCGGTCTTCGGCGCGCGTTTCGTGCCCGACTCGTGTGTCGTACGATGGTTGACGAGCCGCGAAGGGGTGAGCAATGGGTCTCTCGGTAGGGATTGCCGGTCTCCCCAACGTGGGCAAATCCACGCTCCTCAACGCACTCACGAACGCCGGAGCGGAGGCCTCCAACTACCCTTTCTGCACGATCGAGAAGAACGTCGGCATCGCCGCGGTCCCGGACCCGAATCTAGAGAGGCTGCAGGAAATCCTCTCTCCCGAGGAGGCCATACCCGCGGCGGTCTCGTTCGTGGACATCGCGGGTCTGATCGAGGGAGCCAGCAAAGGCGAGGGCCTGGGCAACAAGTTCCTCGGACACATCCGTGAAGCCGATGCCATTCTGCACGTCGTGCGCTGCTTCGACGATCCGAACGTCCCACACCCCCCGGGCCCACCGGATCCGGTCCGGGACGTCGCCATCGTGGAGACGGAGTTCCTGCTCGCCGATCTGGAAACGGCAGAGCGCGCCGCCGGGCGCTGGAGCAAGGCGACGAAGGGTGGCACGGGTACCGGCAAGGAGGAGGCGGCGGCTTTCCGGCGCGCCGTAGACGCCCTGAGCGAAGGCAGTCCGGTCAGCACGCTGGACCTCTCGGACAAGGAGCGTGAGGTTCTGGCCGAGGCGCGTTTCCTGACCGCCAAGCCCTGCCTCTACGTGGCGAACACGGGCGAGGAAGACCCTACGGGCGACGGGCCGCTGGCCCGGGCCCTCGTCCAGGCCAAAGGCCGCGATCGCGTCGTCCCCGTCTCGGTGCAGATCGAGGCGGAGATCTCCGAACTCCCATCCCAGGAGCAGACGACGTACCTGCGCGAACTGGGCCTCGAGGAAACAGCTCTCGGTCTGGTGCTCAGCGCCTGCTACAGGCTCCTCGACCAGATCACTTTCTACACCATCGCCCACGACAAGCTCCGCGCCTGGTCGCTGCCGCGAGGCAGCACCGCCCAGGAAGCGGCCGGCAGGATCCACACCGACATGGAGTCGGGCTTCATCCGCGCTGAAGTCATGACCCTCGACGACCTCGTCGAGTGGGGCAGCCGCCAGTCCCTTCACGACCACGGCCTGATCCACATCGTGGGCCGCGACCACGAGGTCCGGGACCGGGACGTCCTGCAGATCCACTTCAAACCCTGAGCATCGATCCTGATGTCGCGGCCGTGCAGGGGGCACCTCGAGTGCACCGTGCAACGGCGCATCGATAGGC
Source organism: Candidatus Krumholzibacteriia bacterium (assembly GCA_046757105.1). GTDB lineage: Bacteria > Krumholzibacteriota > Krumholzibacteriia > JBHHXQ01. The sequence goes on along the minus strand of JBHHXQ010000137.1, from coordinate 6,709 downwards.
CGATGGGCAGCATCCGCCAAGAATGTCTGCATCATGGGATTGGATTCGACACCTCGTTCCCCGCTGCGCTCCGCCACAGATGATCGCGACCACGAGGTTCGAGACAGCGATTCGAAACAGCGACTCCTGGCGGCGTCGATGATCGGCAGGCAGGGGCCGACTGCGCCACCCCCCGAGCTTCGCGTCGCGAAGCTCTTCGTGGTGCGACACCTGGGGCCCGCGTCCAGACCGCACGGCTCGCGCCTCGCCTCCCGACCGAAGCGAAGGGATCGGCACCGGCGCAACATAGAAGACTTCATGGGTGTTCTAAACGGGTTTCGTAGCGATGTCAGCAAAGCGTCTGCAAAGTTTTGGCTTCAGCGATCAGCCGCGCATCCGAGATTGGCGGCGATCGCCTTCGCGGTCGGGCCGCGCAGGTCGTGTGGCTGCTGGCGCTGCGGCCGAGTTGCTCTTGATGCTTCCCAAGAGGCGCACGAGCGTGGAGAATGGGGCCTCATCATGGGATGGGAGGAGTGCCGCTGCTCGCGGCGAATCCGCGTGGAGGTGCAGAGCAAGCCCCGGTGGATGGTGTCCAGGTGGCTCTGCAAGGCGAAGACGCAGGCACAGCGAACCGGATGAAACCACTGCCATCCATGCCGGGACGGTGAGCTGAACGAGTTCGGACCGTGCGGTTCGATTCGGTACCACGCAATGAATCATTTCGGAATCGACATCGGGGCCCTCTACCTCAAGGGTGTTCGACTGGGCGCACACGGCTGTGTGCGAGGGGTATATTGCCGGCGGCACCAGGGCAGGCCGGCCGAGTTCGTGGAGCGAGCCTTCGAGGAGCTCGAGATCACCGGCGGTGATCGCGTTGCGCTGACCGGGTGGAACGGCAACACCCACGCGGTCCGCATGGGGTTGCCGTACTTCGACGTCACGCTCTGCCAGATCGATGCCGTCCGCCGCGTTGTCCCGCGAGCAGCGTACATCATGGACATCGGCGGCTGCTCCGCCACCCTCGTCCAGCTGACAGCGGATGGGAAGCTCCAGGGATACACCACGAACTCGCTGTGTGCGGCGGGTACCGGCTCGTTCCTGGACGAGCAGGCGCGCCGGCTCGGGATCTCCTACGACGACATGGTCGAGTTCTCGCACAATGGCAGCCCGCCGACGATTGCCACGCGCTGCGCCGTCTTTGCAAAGAGCGATTTGATCCATCTGCAACAGCAAGGCTGGAGCAAGGTGGACCTGTGGTCGGGGCTCTGCAAGGGCATGACCAAGACACTTCTGGCGACTCTCCTGAACGGGCGTCCTCTCGATGGGAAGACGGCCGTCATCGGCGGTGTGGCTCTCAACAAGGAGGTCGTACGCTGGCTGCGGACGACCCATCCCGACCTCGTCGTCGTTCCGGAACATCCACATTTGATTGCGGCCATCGGCGCCGCGCGCAAGGTCGCCGAGTCGAATGGGCGTGCCGCCTCCCGACGCAGTTCCTTCCCGGTCGAGGCCCCACGGCTGGATCGCTTGCCGTGGCCGCTGACCATGCGGAAATCACGCTTCCCGTCGTTCGAGACCGACGAATCGTACATCGACTCGGATCACAACGAGGTGCGGGTGAACAGCTGGCGGGCGGGAGACGTTCGTGCATACCTCGGTCTCGACGTCGGGTCGACGAGCACGAAGCTCGTGCTGGCGGACGAGGGCGGGAACGTTCTCGTCGACATCTATCGAAAGACCGCCGGCGACCCGCTGCGTGCCGTCCAGCTCCTGTTCCAGGCCCTCTCCTCTCTTGCCGAGCGCAAGGGCTCTTCGATTCGGGTTCTCGGTGCGGGCACCACGGGGAGCGGGCGCAAGATCGTCGGAGCCGTGGTCGGGGCGGATCTGGTGGTCAACGAGATCTCGGCCCATGTCGCAGGCGCAGCGCGGACCGACGCGTCGGTCGAGACGATCTTCGAGATCGGCGGACAGGACGCCAAGTACATGCACTTGGTGGATGGCCGCATCCGCGACGCCAACATGAACTACGTCTGCGCGGCCGGCACGGGCTCGTTCCTCGAAGAGCAGGCCCAGAAGCTCGGGTACGACGTGCGGGAGGCAGGGCCCGCCGTGCTCGGCATCCATCCGCCGCCCGCCACGGACCGTTGTACGGTTTTCATGGAGCAGGATCTCACGAAGCTGATCGAATCCGGTGCGAAGCCGAACGAGGCATTCGCCGCCGTCATCGTCGCCGTGGCGAAGAACTACCTGCACAAAGTCGTCGGAAACCGCCCGCGAAGCCGACACAAGATCTTCTTCCAGGGTGCAACGGCCCGCAATCCCGCCCTCGTGGCCGCCTTCGAGCGCCTGCTCGACGTCCAGGTCCACGTGTCTCCGTACTGTCACGTGCTGGGTGCCTACGGTGCGGCGCTCCTCACGTGCGAGCGCATGAAGGAGAACCGCCAGGCCAGCGCGTTCCGTGGCCTCTCGCTTGCCTCCAGCGACATCCATCTGGACACGGAGGACTGCAGCCTCTGCCAGAACAACTGCACGATCACGTACGCCACGATCGACGAGTGCAACGAGCGTCCGTCCTGGGGCTACCAGTGCGGCCGCGACCCCGACGACACGAAGGTTCGGGTGACACCGCACGCTCGCCTGCTGCGGCTGCGGCAGCGCCTGTGGAAGAACATGGGCGCCGGGGCCCGCGTCGCCGAAGACGCGCCCGTGATCGGAATCCCCCAGGCACTCACCACCTACACCTTCTTTCCACTCTGGCGGCGTTTCTTCAATCGTCTCGGGTTCCGCGTCCGCCTGTCCGGCCCGACGACGGAATCGATCCGCGAGCTGGGCAGGCGGTTGAGCGGTGCCGACTTCTGCTTCCCCGCCAAGGTCTTCCTGGGGCACGTGGCCAGCTTGGCGGCTCGCGACGACGTTGCATTCGTGTTCACGCCGCAGATGACGAACTCCCCCGAGAACGAACATGCGAAAGTCTCGTGTTTCTGCCCCTACACGCAGGCTTCGCCGGCGTACACGCGGTCGGCGTTCCTGTTGAACGGCATGGACGCGGGTCGACTCCTGGCACCGGTTGTCGACCTGCGCCTGCCGGCCAGGCGCATGGCCAAGCAGCTGGCGCGGGCCCTCGGCAAACCGCTGAAGCGCAGCACCAGGCGGATCAAGGCGGCCTGGGAGGAAGCGCTCGACGTCCAGCACGAGTTCCAGAGCCGCTGCCTCCAAGAGGGCACCAAGGCGATCGCCGCAGCGCGAGAGCGGCGAGAGCCGCTCCTGGTGATCGTCGGCCGGCCATACAACACGTTCGACAACGGCCTGAACCTCGGCCTACCCGAGAAGCTGGCAGAGCACGGCCGCACGGTTCTGCCGATGGATTTCCTGCCGCTCGACCCCTTGGCGCTCGACGAGAGATTCCGCGATCTGTACTGGGGATACGGCCGACAGATCCTGACGGCGCTGAGCGAGGCCGCCGCAGACGACCTGCTCGACGCCGTGTACCTCACGAACTTCGCCTGTGGGCCGGACAGCTTCCTGCTGACGTACGCGACGGAGATCATGGGCAAGAAACCCTTCCTGGTGCTCGAGCTGGACGACCACGGAGCCGACACGGGGTACATGACCCGAGTCGAGGCCTTCTTCGACGTCCTCTCACAGCCGCACAGCGCGGCCGTCCGCCGTGAGCCGGCGGCCGATCACAGGCGAGCGCCCAGGTCCGCGGTCGGTTTCGGCGATTGCACCGTCTGGGTTCCCAACATGCACCCGTTCGCCACGGAGCTCACGGTCGCGGCGCTGCGGTCGTGCGGATTGCGAGCCCGAGCGCTGCCACTCGAGACGAAGCAAGCGTTCGAGACCGGGCGGTCGGTCACGCGCGGGTCCGAGTGCCTGCCGGCAGCGCTCACGATCGGCAGCTTCCTGACCCAGCTGCGGAACAACGGCAAAGACAGACACGCCCTGTTCATGCCGACCGCCACGGGCCCATGTCGTTTCGGCCAGTACATTTCGCTGCATCGCCAGATACTCGATCGTGAGGGATACCCGGACGCGCTGCTTCTGACCCCATCGCATCACGACGGATTCATGGGTCTCGAGGAGCCGGCTCGGCGCGCAATCTGGAAGGCCATTCTCACGGGTGACATCCTGCTGAAGGCCGGATGCAAGGTCCGACCCTACGAGAAACACCCGGGAGAGACCGACCGCCGGCTGGCCGACCAGCTGGCACACCTGGCTTCGGTGATCGAGAGCGACGGCGATCTCGTCGCCGCGGTGAGAGATGCAGTGCGAAACATCTCCTCAACACCGCGCAACGGCGCGGCCCGGCGCCCGCTTGTCGGGGTTGTCGGGGAGATCTACGTGCGCAACAACTTCTACGCCAACGAGTCGTTGATCGATTCCATCGAGCGCTACGGTGCCGAGGCGTGGTCGACACCGCTTTCCGAGTGGATGCTCTACACCACATCCAAGGGTCACAGTCCCAATGGCAACGGGTTCTCCCTCAGCGCCAAGGCCGTGCGTTCCTTCTTGAGCTTCCACTGGATGTTGCACTGTCAGCGGAAGCTGCGCGAAGCTGCTTCACCGTTCCTGGACGATCGCGTCGAACCCCATCTGGGCGCAGTCCTGGAGGCGGGTCGATCGGTGCTCTCCGAGAACGTGGGCGGCGAAGCCATCCTCACGGTGGGACAAACCATCCACTTCGCGCGTCAAGGCGTCGGCATGGTGGTCAACGTGGCACCGTTCACCTGCATGCCGGGGACCGTGACGGCTGCGCTCTTCCGTCAGCTCGCAGACGAGCTGGGCCTGCCGATCACCAGCCTCTTCTACGATGGCACCGGCGGACAGAACGAGCGCTTGCGCGTGTTCCTTCACGCACTCCTCACGAACAACGGCGCACCATCAGCGGACAGCAACCCGAGAATGGTGCCATCCCCCGGACGAGTGCCATTCCCCATGTCCGACTCATGAGGAGAATGGACACTTCATCGACCAAAAAGTACCGTTCATGAGCAAACTGGACAAGTCATGGACGCTGCAAACGCGCCGGTCGCGGCGCTGACGGCCGAGGCCCTCGATCGCATGACGCCGTGCGCAGTGTGGCCGCCCGGCGCTGCTGGGGTCGAGTGTAAGATCAAGGATCCGAACCGAAGTCGTCGGCCGTCAGATCTCGCCCCAGAAGCTCCCGAAGCTTCGCCGTGCCCGGCTCGACGAGCCCCCGCGCCGCCCAGGGATGCGAAAGCCCGATCGCGCCGCGAGTCGCCGCCACGGCGCGGTCACGCCCACCGGGAGGGCAGCGCTGCAATGGGCCGCGGCACACGCGAAGCCCCGAGAGTACTCATGACAATCGCAAGCGCTGAAACCACATGGATCCGAGCGGAGCCCTCTCGTGCGGATGGAGCCGGTGCAATCGCCCCGCGCATTGGACGAGCGTGCCCTTCGGAGACACCGGCATCGCGAGGACCAATGCATCGAGACGGGCGGCGTCGAAACCCTCTCCGGCAGGATCGCGGAGGAGAAGCTGCCATCACCGAACGGACACGATCCAACGACCCGTCGCCAACACGACGCGCTCTTCGTCGTCGGGGACCTCGGCAAGCCGAGCCGTCGACTCGCGCCGCTTCTTGTCGTTCATGCCGCCTCCACGGGCCACCTCCGGTGCTTCGCCTTGGAGGTCGAGCTCCAGAGGGTCTCGAATTGCGCCGAGTCCCCAACGGTGGACCTCACCCAGCGCCCGTTGCGCGGCTCGTCGTGAGGGACCCTGTCGGGCGGGCGGGCGTAGGCGACAGCGGCTTCTCGGCCGCGCCTGGTGAGTTGCCGTAGGGGTTCCCGGTGTCGGCATCGATCGTGCCGCATCACAAGGGGGCGCCGCGAAGCGGACCATCGAGTGCATGTGCAAATGTTGGACACCCGCTATAGGGCAAGAACCAGCCTCAAGCCATCGTCGATGGCGGCCAGCGGTTCCGCGCGTAACCGGGCTACACGTTCCACCAAGAAAGACTTGTCCAGAGTCAACAGCTGTGAGACGTTGACCACGGACTTTTTGGAAAGTCGGCTCTCGCGCCTGGTCAAGAGCACGTTGCCCGGGGCCGCGGCCAGGCGGAGGTTAGAAGTAACCGCAGCGACGACAACGGTCCGGATGCGGCTCCGATTGAAGGCGTCGGCCTGCACGATCACCACCGGGCGCCGATAGCCAGGATCCGACCCTTCCGGTACCGGGAGAGATGCCCACCAGATCTCGCCCTTTTCCATCACCAGTCCTCCCGCGGCAGGGAGGCGAGTTGGAGCTTCTGGAGCAGGGGGTCGACCCGGTCGGCCGAGGGCTCGCTGCAATAGACCTCGTCAAGCGCCTCCGTCACCCCGACCTGCCGCTGGTCCTTCAGATAGTGCTGGAGCGCACGCTGGAAGAACTGACTGCGGCTCATGCCCAAGCGTCGAGCCGTCCTCTCAGCGGCTTTGAACAAGGCGTCCGGAATCGAGATCGCGGTCTTCATGCCTCAAGTATAACCCGGGTTATACCGCTGTCAAGCGTCGGGGTTCGCCCCCTGACAGCACCAGGAGTGTCCAGCGCGTGCCGTCCGGTGACCACACTGGGTCGTCGCTACTCGCCGGCGGTTGCAGCCGAGCAGCGCTGGCGTAATCACCGTCCGCCAGGTGTGGTCGCGCCAAGCCGTTCTCAACACCGCGCAGGCTCAGCCGAAGAGGAGGCGCAGGCGCCGGCGTCCGAGCCAGGGGATGCGGGCGTCGGTGT
>JBHHXQ010000136.1:0-8797 GCA_046757105.1 Candidatus Krumholzibacteriia bacterium | reverse complement strand
TGGAGTCCTGGTTGTTCTGGAACGCCATGTTGGCCGGCAACACACCGCTCGTGAAATCCTCCAGGCCCGCTCCGCTCGTGAAGCCTTCCATGAGGATGTTGTCGACCGCCATGGCGACGCCGAGTGTCGTAGGCACCAGACCATCACACGGTGCCCGTCCACCGTCCGCGAAGAACTCGATGAACGCGCAGTGCGTCTCCGCCGTGCCGTAGTCGCCGATCGCCAGCGAGTCGATACGCCCCGCGAAGTTGCTGCCGCTGTCCGAGAACAGCACGTCCCGGAACGACAGGGCGGTGCCATCCGGATCGATGCCGTAGTCGACCAGGCTGAACGACGCGCACGCGGAGTCGGTCGACACCTGGATGAAGTCGTACCCGGCCTCGGAGTCGACGACGTAGTCGAACGACAAGAAACCGGCACCGGAGTACTCGATCCGCAGCGCCTGGATCCAGTCGTTGCAGTAGCCGTCGGACAGCTCCCAGCAGAGGTCGTGGGCCCCGCAGACGGCGGCGTTGCCACTGAGGCCCCCGAGGGGTCCCAGGTCGGCGTTGATGTCCCAGTAGACGTTGCCATCGTTCAGGATCCGATTGTCGATCTTCACCCAGCCCGACTCGTTGCACGGCGCCCCGTCGTCGAACGTCCAGTCGGCGATCCAGAACGTGTCGACCAGGACCTTCTGGGGCTGTGGAACCGTCCCGTCGACGTCGCCCACGACGTCCACGTCGATGTCCGGAGTCGCCAACTGGTGCGGTCGATCTGGCGTTCTTGCGACGACAGCCTCGTTCGGGATCACGAGAGCGAGGAAGGAGAAAGCGTACAAACCAATGGCACCCGGCCCGAAACCGGGCTCCCACGTCGAGCGCCGCATGACTGTCCCCCCTTGCGTCACCGCTCTCCGGTGCATGAGGGACACGTGATCCGGACAGCGAGGACGTGGCAGGAGTCCCTTCATGTCACCCGGTGTCGCACGGCCAGACTACTTCCGTCACCACCCGGGATCAAGCCACCGGGGTGATTCCTTGAGCCCCCCGGGGGTGCGGTTCGATGCAGAATCCGTTCGAGCTGATTCCCACAATACCTTGTCAACAATTGCATTACAGCGCCAGCCGCAGGGTCGTTGACACCCCCTGAGGCGTTCCGTATAGTGCTGGGCTGCGCCCCCGGATGCAGAGGATGCGACATCCCGGAGCGATCCGAGGGACGTGAACGATCTCGGGTGCCGAAGTGGTGGAACTGGCAGACGCGCTGCGTTCAGGGCGCAGTGAGGGTAACCTCGTGCGGGTTCGAGTCCCGCCTTCGGCACCAGAGCGATTCCTTCCGGAGACCTCCTCCGCTCCTGGACCCGACGACATGATGGAGTGTCCGAGGTGACCCACCTGAGGACCGGTTGATGCCCGAGAACCGTCGTTTGAAGAGCGCCAAGCCCTTCCCCGAGCTCCCCATCGAGAAGCTGCGCTGGCGCTGTGATCCCAAGCGGCTCGGCTTCCGCACCACCGACGACCTGAAGGTCAAGCCCGAGATCATCGGCCAGGCGCGGGCGCTCGCGGCGCTGCGCCTGGGGCTCGAGATCGACAGCCCCGGGTACAACATCTTCGTCGTCGGTCTCACCGGGACCGGCAAGACCACGACCATCCGGCGACTCTTCGAAGAGCTCAACCTGGTCGGCGACATCCCACAGGACCTCTGCTACGTGAACAACTTCAAGCGCCCGGAGGCGCCGCGCGTCATCCTGATGCCTCCGGGACGCGGCTGCGCGCTCCGCAAGGACATGCAGGGGTTCGTGGCGGACATCCGCCGCAGCCTCCCCGAGGTGTACGAGAGCGACGAGTACCAGACGCGCCGCCGCAGGATCCTCGACGACTTCAAGGAGCGCGGCCGCAACGCCTTCAAGGACTTCGAGGCGCACGTCCAGGCCGAGAACTTCCAGATCGTGCAGATCCAGATGGGGCCCCTCACCCACGCCGAGCTGCACCCCACGGTGGCCGGCGAGCCGGTGTCCATCGACAAGCTCAAGGACCTGACCAAGGAAGAGCGCTTCGATCCCAAGGAGCTCGAGCGGCTGCGCAAGAAGTACGACGAGCTCGCCCAAGGCCTGCAGAACGTGCTCAAGGAAGGTCGCAAGATCGAACGCGGCCTGCGCGAGACGCTCCGCAAGCTCGACCGCGAGTTCGGAGCGCTGGTCGTCCGCGACCCCATCCAGGAGCTGCGCGAGAAGTACCACGACATCGCGTCTGTGGGCGAGTATCTGGACGACGTCCAGGAGAGCATTCTCGACACGCTCGGCCGCTTCGTGCGCGCCCAGGAGGACTCGAACCCGCACGAAGACGGCATGGGACGCGCCGACTCCGATTTCTTCGAGTACGAGGTGAACGTGGCCGTCGACAACGATGGCGCCAAGGGCCCCCCCATCGTCATCGAACCGTCCCCGACGTACAAGAACCTCTTCGGCTCCATCGACCACGTTCCGGATCGCAGCGGCATGTGGAGATCGGACTTCACGAAGATCTGCGCGGGCAGCCTGCTGCGCGCCAACGGCGGTTTCCTCGTCTTCAATCTGCTCGACGTCGCCAGCGACCCCGCCGTCTGGCCGACGCTCAAGCGCACCCTCAAGAACCGCAAGGCGGAGATCCGCACGCACGATCTCTTCGCGGGACTGACCGGATCCTCCCTCAAGCCGGAGCCCGTGGATCTCGACGTGAAGGTGGTCGTCATCGGTGACGCATACAGCTACCACCTGCTCTACTCGTACGACGACGAGTTCCGAAAGATCTTCAAGGTCAAGGCAGACTTCGATTCGTCCATGAAGCGTGACCGCAAGAGCCTGCGCCAGTACGCCGGCTTTCTGTCGCACCTCGTCCGCAACGAGGGCCTGCTGCCGTTCGGCGCCAGCGGTGTGGCCACGGTCGCCGAAGCCGGGGCCCGCCTGGCGGGACGGCAGACGAAGCTCTCGACCCGGTTCAGCGACATCGCCGACATCGCGCGTGAAGCCAACTACTGGGCCCGCAAGGAGAACAGCAGGGTCGTCAAGGAAGCGCACGTCGACCGCGCCCTGCGGCGGCGGATCGAGCGCGTGAACCTGCTCGAGGACCGCCTCCAGCAGTCGATCGAGAACGGCGTCCTGCTTCTCGACACGCGCGGCACGAAGCCCGGGCAGGTGAACGCGCTCACGGTGTACGACCTGGGTGACTACGCGTTCGGCCGCCCGTCCCGGATCACGAGCGAGGTCTCGATGGGGCGCTCGGGAATCATCAACATCGAGCGCGAGGCCAACCTCTCCGGCTCGACGCACGACAAAGGTGTGCTCATCCTGGCCGGGTACCTGCGCGGCAAGTACGCCCAGACGCGGCCGCTCACGCTGTCGGCCAGCCTGGCCTTCGAGCAGTCGTACGGAGGCGTGGACGGCGACAGCGCCTCGGCCGCCGAGCTCTTCACGCTGCTCTCGGCAATCGGCCAGATCCCGCTGCGGCAGGACCTGGCCGTCACCGGCTCGATCAACCAGAAAGGCGAGCTGCAGCCGATCGGCGGCGTGAACGAGAAGATCGAGGGATTCTTCGACGTCTGCACCGCGCGCGGGCTCACCGGTTCGCAGGGCGTCATCATTCCGCACCAGAACGTGCCCGAGCTCATGCTGCGCAAGGACGTCCTGGACGCCGTGCGTGCCGGACGCTTCCACATCTACGCGGTCAAGAACGTCGACCAAGGCATCGAGCTCATGACTGGCTTCAAGGCCGGACGCCGCACACCGAGCGGCGGCTACGAGCAGAACACGGTGAACGGCGTCGTGGACGACGCCCTCGCCGAGCTCGCAGAGGAGATCAAGGAGTTCGTCGAAGGCAGCGACTCGACGAGCGGCAGGCCTCCCGCGCAAGGCCTGTCCGAGGAGGACGAGGACGAGGGCATCGAGCTGCGGCGGGCCGGGGCGCGGCGGCGCAGGTCCGGCCCGACCCGCAGGAGAACGCTCCGGAGGCGCTCGTGACCCGCTCCGAGCGCCGGCTCCTGCAGGCGATCCTGACGCGCCCCACGGCACCCTTTCGCGAGCACTACGTGCAGGCCGCCATCGAGGCCACCTGTCGCCGGCTCGAGCTTCCGGTGCGACGCGATCGCTTCGGAAACGTCTACGTCTCGCTCCGCCACGGCCGCGCACGGCCGCTCGCCTTCACGGCACACATGGACCATCCCGGCTTCGAGGTTCTCGAAGGTGGGAACCGCGCGCGCGCACTCCTCCTGGGCGGCGTCGCCCCGGAGGCGATGCAGGGTGCACCCGTCGTCTTCTACGCCGACTCCGCCGAGAGGCGCAAGCGTCCGCCCGCCCGCTTGCCGGATCCGGTCCGGGGACGGATCGTCGACGTGCACACGCGCCGCGACAGGGGCGCCCGGCGACCGCAGGTGCGTGTCGACGTGGAGCTGGAATCGGCAATCGGCGCCGACGGTTTCGGTCACTTCGACTTCCCGGGCCTCGAGGTCGAGGGGGACCTCCTGCGTTCGAAGGCGCTCGACAACTTGCTCTCCTGCGTGATGATTCTCGCCGCCATGGGGCGACTGCGCCGGCGCCGCGCCGCGGCGAACGTCCTCGGTGTCTTCACGCGCGCCGAGGAGGTGGGGTTCGTCGGCGCGGGCGGCGTGCTGCGCAGCCCGCAGCTGCCACCCGGCCGCCCGCTGGTGGTGCTCGAAACCAGCAAGGCCCTGCCGACCCATCCGATCGGCAAGGGGCCGGCGCTGCGCGTCGGAGACCGCATGACGTGCTTCGATCCGCAGATGGACCTCTGGCTCACCGACCGCGCCGCCGCGCTCGCGAAGCGCAGGAAGCGCTTCGCCTACCAGCGCGCCTTGATGACCGGCGGCGCCTGCGAGGCCTCGCTGTACATGCTCCACGGGCGCCGCGTCGGGGCCATCGCTCTGCCGCTCGGCAACTACCACAACATGACGCCCGACAGGGGCATCGGCCCCGAGTACGTCAGCGCCCGCGACTTCGAGAACGCACTCCTCCTCCTGGAGCATCTCGCCGGGGACCCGCCCGACCCGCACGTCACCAGGTCCCGCCGCTCGGACCTGGACGCCGTCTTCACCCGCCTCTCCCCGCGGCTCGAGACCCCGTAGCCCGGCCCCGTCCCGGGTGTCAAGCCGGCCTGCGGTTCGAACTCACAAGTTCGATTCCCCCTGCTTCCGGAGAGCCGCTCTGATCCTTTTCAGGCTACGTTCCGCTGCCGCATCCCCAGGGCGCAGCGCAACCGCCTTCTGCAGATGACGGAGCGCATCGAGCAAGCGGCCGCGTCGGGCGAGCGCAAGGCCCAGATCTTTGTGTGTTCCCGCGTCGTCGGGTCTGGTCTCCAGCGCCGCCTCGAAATGCCGTATGGCCTCGTCCACCTCTCCCCGTTGCAGGAGCAGGGTTCCCAGGCCGTGCCGGCACTGCGCATCCCGAGGCCGCACCTGGATGGCTCTTCTGAAGTACACTTCCGCTTCCTGGGCTCGGCCGAGAAGCAGCAGTGATTCGGCCAACAGGCGGTTCAGATTGAAGTGCTCTGGATTGTGACCCGTCGCCTCTTGGAGAGGGATCACACTCTTCTCGTACAATCCCGCCACCACATAGTCCTGCGCTTGCTCCATGTAGGTTCCGACGACGATCGCACCCAGATTCTTCTGCTGCATGCTCCGGACCCGTGAAACCTCCGGGCCGGACAGCTCGAAGTCCGCCAACGCCTCGATGGAGCCCAGAAGCGGCCGCAGCATGTCGACGTTCTCGAGCTTCACGCCGATCGCATCGAAGGCATCCTTGGTCGTGTAATCGAGAACCGGCAGATCATCCCTGTAGATCGAATCGTTGGCCAGCCTGGCAAGCGCCTGGGGCCCGGCGAGAAAGCCGCCCAGGAACACCGCAGACTGATTCAGCCAGTGCGCGGGCCCGCCCCAATAGGCGTATTCGAGGTCTTCCTGAACGCGAGCGTTGGCAGACAACCGCCTCAGTGTGTCCCGCGTAATGGTGAGCTGTCCATCGCACACACCGATCAACAGCAGTTCTGCTGCGTTGTACCAGAGATAGCTGTTGGGGAAAACCTGCAAAAACGTGTTGACGGCGCCCCGAAACTGGTCCGGTTCGAAGAACTGAAGTGGGATGAATTGAACCAGCATGCCGCCGGGGTTGAGTCGTTCCTTGGCGCGCCGGTAGAAGTCACGTGTGTAGAAGAACGCCACACCCGGTCGAAAGACCTGCCCCAGCTCGAGGGAAACGACGTCGTATCTGGAACGGCTGTGCCAGAGGTAATTGCGTCCGTCCTCCAGGATCAGTGAAACCCGTTCATCGTCCATCCATGGCGAATCGAAATGCTTGCGTACGAAATCGAATATCGTCGGCTCGATGTCCACGCAATCGACACGCCGAACGTCATACATGAGAAAACGACTCGCCGTCTTTCCGGTCCCGATGCCGACAACCAGGATGTCCCTGGGATTGGGATGCAGGATCATGGGGACGTGCGCCGTCATGATCTGATGGTTCTTGCGGGCTTCCCCCTGCCACAGACGATCGATTTCCAGCCTGAGTCCGTCTCGCCGAAGGACCACGGCCAGGTTCGACCCGAATCCCTCCCTGAAATCAACGAGCTGGCCGTGCTCGCCGAGGAAGTCCTCGGGTATTCGGGTGGTTGTCCCGGCCAGGATTCCCCACCAGATGGCGATGGGAACGACCGCCATGCCCATCCTGCGCAGGAGTGGCGCGGATCGGTCCAGCCACAGCCAGGCAACCAGGCCGTTCGCCAGACTGACGCCCGTGATCCACAGCATGCTTGCTTCCAGCCCCAGGAAGGGCAGGCCGAGGAATCCGACCAGCAAGGCCCCCGAGATGCCGCCGATCGTGTTCACAGCCGACATCTTCCCTGCATCGCTACTGATGTTGGCGATGCGTTCGGAGACCATACGGACAGCCAGAGGAAACGACGCGCCGGAAAGAACGGCGTTCGGCAGAATGAGCAGAAAGCAGATCCACAATTCACTGCCAATCCCACGCCAGAACTCGGGCCTGAGCTTCATGAGCATCAACAAGGAGAGCCCCGTCAGCACCTGCAATGCGCCGAAGTATCGGGCATGTCGGGTGAGACGGTCGAACAACCGAGACGCGAGCAAGCTGCCCAGTACGATGCCGGCGAGCACGACCGTGAGCATCAACGTGTAGGGTGGACCGTATTGACGACGAACAGGCTCAGGTACCGCGTCCACAACACTTCGCTGCCGAGCGCCACAAAGCCGACCGCGAAGAACATGTAGGGAACCAGCGTGCGCCGACCCGGCACTCGTGGAGCTTCTGCAGGCGCCTTCCGATCCCGAACTGCATCTGTTCTGATCCATCTGACGATCAACCCGCACAGGATACTGATCGCGGCGCCGATCTGGATGGTGAGTCGAAGTCCGACCGCGGGCAGCAACCAGAAACCGGCCGTGGCCGCCCCCGCAGCCGCCCCCGCCGTATTGATGCCGTAGAGCACGCCAACGGATCCCGCCACCTTCGAGCGCAAGACCACGAATTGACGGCAGAACAGAGGCAGGGTCCCGCCCATCAGGATCGTCGGCGGCAGGATCACGACGGCGACCAGCACGATCCGCATGAGGATCAAGAGCAGGGTCTCAGCCGCCCAGGCCCGATACACGACGCCATACAGATGATCCGCCAGACGAAAGGTATACGGACTCGACAGCGACAGGATCCCCAGGCTGATTTCGAGCATCGAGTAGGCTCGTAGTGGTCGAGACAGCTTTCTGCCGAGCTTGCCGAAGGTGACGCTTCCCACGGATAGCCCGAGGAAGAACACGGCCAGAACGGCACTGGTGGCGAATATCGTCGATCCAAACACGAGCGACGCCTTGCGAATCCAGGCGATTTCGAGCGTCAAGGCCGCGAATCCGGAGAAGAAGAAGCAGATCATCGCAAGGATTCGCGATGTGTCGCCAGCGCCTGCTTGGCTGACGGAAGATGCGCTTCTGCCGGCGGATTTCAACGATCGCCTCCGGGTGATTCTCGTCATCCATACATCGTTTCGATGGTACGCGTAAACCGTTCCATCCAGAAGGAATGGATGCGGCAAGAAGCCGGATCCGGCCGCTGGCCAACTCCCGGCCTTTCCGTCCACTGCGGGTTCGTCTATCCTCACTCGACCTGACGGCATTCGTCCATGGAGCTCTGACTGGACTCGTGAAGCTGGAGAGCGGCACGCGGCTCGGGCCGTACGAGATTCTCGCCCCGCTCGGTGCGGGAGGGATGGGCGAGGTCTATCGGGCGCGCGACACGAAGCTGGGCCGGGACGTCGCCGTCAAGGTTCTGCCCGAGGTCTTCGCGCGCGACCCGGAGCGCGTCGCACGCTTCGAACGCGAGGCCAGGGTTCTGGCCTCGCTGAACCACCCCAACATCGCGGTGATCTACGGCTTCGAGGAGGCGAACGACATGCAGTTGCTCGCCCTCGAGCTCGTCGCGGGCGAGACGCTCGCGGAGCGGGTTCGGCGAGGTGCCCTGCCGGTGGCGGAGGCGCTGGACGCCGCCCTGCAGATCGCCGAGGCGCTGGAGGCGGCGCACGAGCGTGGGGTGATCCACCGCGACCTCAAGCCGCACAACGTCATTCTCACCCCGGAAGAGAAGATCAAGGTGCTCGATTTCGGTCTGGCCAAAGCCCTGGCAGGCGACGCACCGGCGGACGAGCTCAGCCATTCGCCGACGCTCACGAGCGAGTACACGCTCGCTGGAATCATCCTCGGGACGGCCTCCTACATGAGCCCGGAGCAGGCGCGCGGCAAGCCGGTCGACAAGCGGACCGAC
>JBHHXQ010000135.1:0-8823 GCA_046757105.1 Candidatus Krumholzibacteriia bacterium | reverse complement strand
CTGGGGCTGCGGCCGCCGCGCGGGTCGCGCGCGCTGCCGCGCTTCGTCGACGCCACGAGCGCCCTGCGGCTCCTCGATCTGCCCGACACGCGGACGGTTCGCGGGCTGCGCGATCGGGCGGTGCTCGAGCTGCTGTACGGCACCGGCATGCGCCTGGGCGAGCTCACCGGGCTGGACCGCGACGATGTGGACCCGGAGTCGGAGAGCCTGCGGGTGCTGGGCAAGGGGAACAAGGAGCGCATCCTGCCGTTCACCGGGATGGTGCGGCGCGCCGTGTGCGCGTACCTGGCTGCGACGCCCATGCCGGTGCCCGAACCCGACGGGCGCCTGCCGCTGCTCCTCGGGCGTGGCCGCAGGCGGTTGTCGCGCCGGAGCGTGCAGCGGCTGGTCGCCGACGCGATCCGCCGCACGGCGGCGGCCTCGAAGGCGAGCCCGCACGTGCTGCGCCACAGCTTCGCGACGCACATGCTCGACGCCGGAGCCGACCTGCGCGCGGTGCAGGAGCTCCTCGGTCACAGCCGCCTGTCGACGACGCAGGTGTACACACACGTCTCGATCGAGCGCGCCCGGCGCGCCTACGAGCGCGCGCACCCGCGCGCTTAGGAGATGAAGATGCAGGAGATTCGTTCCACCACCATCCTCGGCGTGCGCGTGCGCGGCCAGGTGGCCCTCGGCGGCGACGGCCAGGTCTCGGTCGGCGCCACGATCATGAAGGCCAGCGCCCGCAAGGTGCGCGCGCTGCACGACGGCAAGATCCTCGCCGGCTTCGCCGGCTCGGCCGCCGACGGCTTCACGCTCTTCGAGCGCTTCGAGAAGAAGCTCGACGAGCACAGCGGCCGGCTAGCACGCGCCGCGGTCGAGCTGGCCAAGGACTGGAGGAGCGACCGCATCCTGCGGCGGCTCGAGGCGCTCATGATCGTCATGGACGCCGAGTGCGGTTTCGTGATCTCCGGAACCGGCGACGTCATCGAGCCGGACGACGGCCTCATGGCGGTGGGGTCCGGCGGACCCTACGCGCTGGCGGCGGCACGTGCGCTCGTCGGGCACACCGACCTCGACGCCGAGAGCATCGTCGGCCGGGCGCTCGAGATCGCCGCCGACATCTGCGTCTACACCAACCGCGAAACCACCGTGCTGACCCTGGACGGGAGCTCATGAGCATCGCAAATTTCCTGCGCCTCGGCGACGCCGAGAAGGCCCTCACGCCGCGCCAGATCGTCGCCGAGCTCGACGACTACGTGGTGGGGCAGAACGCCGCCAAGCGCGCCGTGGCCATCGCGCTGCGCAACCGCTGGCGCCGGCAACGCACGCCCGAAACCATCCGGTCGGAAATCCTCCCCAACAACATCATCCTCATCGGGCCCACCGGTGTCGGCAAGACCGAGATCGCCCGCCGCCTGGCACGGCTGGCCGGCGCGCCGCTCGTGAAGGTGGAGGCCACCAAGTTCACCGAGGTCGGGTACGTCGGTCGCGACGTCGAGTCCATGGTGCGCGATCTGACCGAGGTCGCCGTCGCGGAGGTCAAGGCGGAGTGGGGCGAGCGCGTCGAGGCCAAGGCGCGCGAGCGCGTCGAGCGGCGGCTCCTCGACCTGCTCCTGCCGACCGCGGGCCGCGATGAGACCGACCCCGAGGCGCGCGAGCGGCACGAGCGCACGCGCGAGAAGCTGCGCGACATGCTGCGTGCGGGCGAGCTGGAGGAGCGCCGCGTGACGCTCGACGTGCCGGTGCGCATGCTGCCGATGTTCGAGATCTTCTCGAGCACCGGCAGCGAGGAGATGGGGGTGAATCTCGGCGAGGCGCTGGGGAGCATGTTCCCGGGGCGCCGCAAACGCCAGGACCTCCCGGTGCGCGAGGCGCGGCCGATCCTGCACGTCGAGGAGGTCGAGAAGCTCATCGACATGGAGAAGGTGCGGCGCGAGGCCCTGCAGCGCGTCGAGTCCTCCGGCATCATCTTCCTGGACGAGATCGACAAGATCGCCGGTGGCCGCTCCGAGCACGGTCCGGACGTCTCGCGCCAGGGCGTGCAGCGCGACCTGCTGCCGATCGTCGAAGGCTCCAACGTGACCACGAAGCACGGCGTCGTGCGCACCGACCACATCCTGTTCATCGCGGCGGGGGCCTTTCACGCGACGAAGCCGAGCGACCTCATTCCGGAGCTGCAGGGGCGCTTCCCGATCCGTGTCGAGCTGTCGGCGCTCAGCGAGGACGACTTCGTGCGCATCCTCACCGAGCCACGCAACGCGCTCGTGCGCCAGTATGCGGCGCTGCTCGAGGCCGAGGGCTGCGAGCTCGAGTTCGAGCCGGAGGCGATCCGGGAGATCGCACGCGTGGCCGCAACCGTCAACGAGCGCACCGAGAACATCGGCGCCCGCAGGTTGCACACGGTCATGACCACGCTCCTGGACGAGGTCCTGTTCGAGGTCCCGGACGACGGGCGTAAGGGGGTGCACGTGGATGCCGCGTTCGTCCGCGAGCGCCTGGAGCACATCTGGAGCGACGAGGACCTGAGCCGGTACATCCTGTGAGCGACGCGGACCTGAGCCGGCATATCCTCGTACCGCGACCGGGTGATTCTGGTCTTCTCGACGAGGACGCCGCGCCAGGGGCAGACGGCATGCTCTGTGGTCCGGCGCTCAAACAGATGGGGGCGGGGGATCGGGCAGTCTGATGGCTTCCGACGGCGGTCCGCCCCCATAACTCGCGCTGGACCAAAGAGCATGCCGCCCGCGCGCCAGGGCGCGCACGTGCAGAATCACCCGGTCGCGGCACTTGAGCGACGAGGACCTGAGCCGCACTATGAGCGACGAGGACCTGAGCGGTACATCCGATGAGCGGCGCTGAGCGACGGCGCGAGGGGCGGCGCTTCCTGGGCCTGGTGGCTCTGGCGGCGCTCGTCGCCGGCGCGACGTGCGCGCGAGTGCGCCCGCTATCGGGCGGACCACCCGACGAGGAGGCGCCACGGCTCCTCATGGTCACGCCGGCCGACTCCAGCCACGGCCTGCCCCCGCAGCCGGAGTTCCACCTGCAGTTCGACGAGAAGGTCTCGCAGACCTCGGTGCGCCGCGGCCTGCGCTTCCACCCCTCCGTGCGCCGCGACGAGATCCGCGCCAAGGGCAAGCAGATCGTCGTGACGCTGGCCGAGTCGCTGCCCCCCGACACCACGTTCGTCATGGTCCTCGGCGAGGCCGTCCAGGACCTGCCGCCCCGCAACAACAAGCTCGCCGCCGAGATCTGGATGCTCTTCTCGACCGGGCCGGAGATCCGCAGCGCCGCCGTCTTCGGGCGTGTGACGGTGAAGGGCAAGCCGGAGCCGCAGGGGGCAGTGCTGTACGAGCCGGTGCTCGCGGACACGGAGCGCGTGACGCCGCCGCCGCGCTACGCGGTCGCGGCGGCCGGAGAGGAAGGCCTGTTCCGCATGCTCGGGATCCCGCCGGGGCGCCCATTCGTCCTGCGCGCCTTCCTGGATCGGAACGACAACCTGCTGCTCGAGGACACCGAGCTCTCGGAGGCGTACCCCGAAACGCTGCTGCTCGAGAATGGCGAGATGCGGCGCGGTGTGCAGTGGAACCTGATCGATCCGAACGAGCCGGGACGCGTGCACGGGGTGGCCCTCCACCACATGGACCTCGACGCGCCGGTCGCGGTGGCCCTGCGGCAGCTCCTCCCGGACTCGACGGCCGCGCCGGCCGACACGAGCGCCGCGGACAGCCTGGTCGTGCGCGCGGACACGCTGCGCCCACTGCCGCTCCCGGTGGCCGAGCGCGCCACGAGCGGCTGGGAGGAGGCCTACGTCAAGCTGGAGCCGAGAGGCTTCATCCGTACGGAATGGCGTGTGGTGTACGCATCACCACGTGGCGATTACAGTGTACGGGTACCGCCGGGACGGCACGCGCTGCTGGCGTTCGTGGATGCCTCGCGCGACTCGGCGCCCGGGCTGTACGTGCCGCCCGACAGCACGGTTCTCGAGTGGGAGCCGCTGTGGGTGGGTGGCGTCCTCGTGGTGGAACCCGGCCAGGAGGTTCGCCCACGCGCCATCGACATCGAATCCGACCCGGGCCGCACTCCGTAGGCCCAGCCGGAACGTGAGGGGAGGGGATGATGCTTCGAGGAGTCTTCACTGCCGTCGTGACCCCGTTCCGCGACGGGGCCGTGGATGAAAACGCCTTCCGGTGCTTGTTGGAACAACAGGTCGAAGCCGGCGTCACCGGCGTGGTGGTGTGCGGCTCGACGGGGGAGGCGGCCACGCTCACACACGAGGAGCGCGACCGCGTCGTCGGGGTCGCCGTCGAAACCTGCAGCGGCAGCAGCACGCAGGTCTGGGCCGGGACCGGGACGAACTCGACGCGCACGACCATCGAGCTGACCCGCAGGGCGGCGGGACAGCGCGTCGCCGGTGCCATGATCGTGACGCCGTTCTACAACAAGCCGACCCAGGAGGGCCTCTTCCGGCACTTCCAGCAGGTTGCGCAGGAGACCGAGATCCCACTTATTCTGTACAACGTCCCGGGGCGCACCGGGGTCCACGTGGCTCCCGAGACGGTGGCTCGGGTGCACGAGCTCGGACGCTACGCCGCCCTCAAGGAGGCGAGCGGCTCTCTCGATCAGGTGAGCCAGGTGCGCGCCGCCTGCGACATGACGGTGCTCTCGGGGGACGACTCGCTCACGCTCCCGATGCTCTCCGTCGGCGCCCAAGGGGTGATCTCGGTGGTTTCCAACCTGCTTCCGGTCGAGACCCGCCAGCTGGTCGACTGCTTCTTCGAGGGCAAGACCGAGGAGGCGATGCGCTGGCACTATCGGTTGCTGCCCTTCTTCGAGGGGGCGTTCATCGAGACCAACCCGGCACCCATCAAGATGATGCTGGCGCTCGAAGGGCGCATGACGCCCGAGACACGCCTGCCGCTCGTGCAGGCGACGGAGGCGGCGCGGGAGCGCCTGGCTGCGCTGCTGCGCTTCGCCGAGTGGCGCGGGGTGAGCTCGTGAGCCACGTGCTCGTCGTGAACGGCGCGGCGGGCCGCATGGGACGCCTGGTGGCGCGCGAGCTGCGCCGCACCGGCTTCACGGACCTGGCCGGCTGCGATCCGGGCGCCGGTGGGTCGCTCGTCCTGGACGACATGCCCCTCGTCGAGGACCTGGTGCGGGGCATCGAGCCGGGAGGCGTGGTGGTGGACTTCTCCCACGCGAGCGCCACACCGGCGCTCTGCCGGGCCGCCGCCGCACGCCAGGCGCGGCTCGTGGTGGGAACCACGGGCCAGTCGGTCGAGGAGCTGCGGATGCTCGAGGCGGCGGCCGGGCGGGTGCCCGTGGTGCTGGCGCGCAACTTCAGCCTGGGCATCAACCGCCTGGCACAAGTCCTTCCTAAGCTTCGGGTTCTGACGTCCGAAGGCTTTGATGTAGAATGTGTGGAAGCGCACCACAGGCAGAAGCGCGATGCCCCGAGCGGCACCGCGCAGTTGTTGCTCGAGGCGCTGTTCGGAAGCGATCCCCCGAAGCCGGTGCACGGACGCTTCGGTTCCGAGGCCCTCCGCGAGGCAGGGGAGGTCGGTGTGCACAGCCTGCGTCTGGGCCAGCTGCCGGGAGAACACACGCTGCTCCTGGCCAGTGAGCACGAGGTGCTCGAGATCCGCCACCGCGCCCTCGATCGCTCCGCCTTCGTGAGCGGCGTCGCCCCTGCCGTGCGTTTCGTCCAGAGCCATCCCGCGGGTCTGTACTCCATGCTGGATGTGATCGCTGATGCTCCGTAGGTCGTCGCCCGGAACGTTCGCGGCCGCGCTGGCCACCGTGGTGCTCTGCGGGGCGACCCCGGGTGCGGCACAGTACCTGTTCGGGCAGAACAAGGTGATCTACTCCGCCAAGGACTGGAAGGTCATCTCGACGCCACGCCTGGACCTGTACTACTACGCCGGCGAGCAGGAGCTGGCCGAGTACGTCGCGCACTTCGGGGAGGAAGTCTGCGTCGAGTACGAGGAGTACTTCCACCACGAGTTCGACAAGAAGATTCCGCTCATCATCTACTCCTCCCACCACGACTTCAAGCAGACCAACGTCGTCGACCTGCTCATCTCCGAGTACGTCGGAGGCTTCACGGAGCTCATTCGCGGGCGTGTCGCCATCCCGCACACCGGATCCTGGACGCAGCTGCGCGAGGTGACGCGCCACGAGCTCGTGCACGCGTTCATGAACGACAAGCTGGTGCACGTGATGACCGAGAAGCGGCGCTTCAACTGGGTGCCGCCGCCGCTGTGGTTCACGGAGGGCCTGGCCGAGTACGTCGCCATGCGGGAGCCCGGGACCGAGGCGCGCATGTTCATGCGCGACTTCATCGTCAACGACAACCTGGTCGACCTCCAGCGCATGTGGCGCATCCGCGGCAGCTTCCTCATGTACAAGGAAGGCGAGTCGCTGGTGCGCTACATCGCCCGGCGCTTCGGGGACGACGCGCTGGTGCGGCTGATCGAGAACTGGTGGTACGCGGACCGCTTCGACCTGGCGCTGCAGTACACGCTCGGGATGAGCGTGCAGGAGCTGAATCGCGATTGGAAGCGCTACCTCAAGCGGCGCTACTATCCGGCGGTGATGACGGCCGAGTGGCCCGAGGTGCACGGCAAGCCGCTCACCACGAACCGCGGCATCAATTCGCGCCCGGCCGTCGTGCCGGAGTCCAGGCGCGACGATGGCGCTTTCGACTTCGTCTATCTCTCCTCGGCCTCCGGAAACGTCGACCTCATGTACGCGCGCGCCGTGGGTCCGGGGAGCCACCGATCCGAGAGGCTGGTGCGGGGCGGGAGAGGCAACAACGTGGAGTCGATCCCCGCGTTCTCGAGCGGCCCCGAGGTGCACGGCAAGCTGGTCGCCTTCACGGCGAAGTCGGGGGACCGCGACGCACTGTTCGTCTGGAACCTCGAGACGCGCCGGCAGGTGCGCAAGCTCAAGTTCGACTCGCTGATCACGCTGGGCACCCCGACCTGGTCGCCGGACGGGGGCGAGATCGTGCTCATGGGCCTCGACCACAGCGGCTGGAGCGATCTGTATCGCATCGATCTCGTGAGCGAGAAGAGCAGGCGGCTGACGTTCGATGCCGCGCACGACCGCGATCCGGACTGGAGCCACGACGGGCGGCGCATCGCCTGGAGCAGCGACCGCGACGCGTCAGAGCAGAATGGTGTCTACCACATCTGGACGCTGGACCTGGAGACCGGGCGCACGACGCGCCTGACGGGCGGCCAGCACGACGACGGCGCGCCGAGCTGGGGACCCGACGACAGGCGGCTCCTCTTCAGCAGCGACCTCGACGGCGCCAACAACATCTACCTGTACGACCTCGAGGCGTCGACGCTGACGCAGGTGACCTCGACGCTAGGCGGGCTCTTCACGCCGCAGTGGGCCCCGGATGGCGAGCAGCTCGTCGCCGCCTCCTTCAGCAACCTCTCCTTCAACGTCTACAGATTCGACATGCGGCGCTTCCGCGAGCTACCCGAGAGCCCCGGATCCCTGATCCAGGTGGCCTCGGCAGGCGCCAGCGTGCCGACCTCCACAGGCCAGGTGGAGAGCGGCTGGGTGCGCCGGAGCAGCGGCAAGCGGTTCCCGAAACGCAACTACGACGTGAAGTTCGGGCCCGACTTCGTGCAGGGGGCCGTGGCGTTCGACCCCGACTTCTTCAATGGCACGGGCGCCCAGCTCGGCCTCACCGACGTTCTCGGCAACCACAGGATCGGAGTCCTGCTGGCGAACACGGCCGAGGACCTGGACCAGTTCTTCAAGCACCTCAACGTCGGGCTTTCGTACACGAACCTGACAAGTCGCCTGAACTACACGGTGGGCGGCTTCCACCTCACGCGCGTCTACGATCCGACGCTCGACGAGTTCCGCTTCGAGCGCCGCTTCGGCGCGGTCTTCGGCGTCAGCTATCCACTGTCGCGTTTCCGCCGCATCGAGACGACCGTGGTGGCGCGCGTCGCACAGCTGGATGAAGAGGATGCGGTGCGCCTGGGCGTCGGAGCCAACAGCTTCCTGATCAGCAACTTCACCTCCTTCGTGCACGACAACACGCTGTGGTCGTTCTTCGGTCCGATCGACGGAACGCGTTACAACGTCACCCTGGGCCACACCTTCGATCCGACGGGGAGCAACCGCGGCGGCACGTCGGCGCACTTCGACTACCGGCGCTACTTCCGGTTGCCGTCGCGCAGCGTCTACGCCACTCGGGTCATCGGGCGCGGCAACTGGGGCGGCGACTCCGAGTTCTTCTTCCTCGGCGGCCCGTTCGACCTGCGCGGGTACCGACGCAGGTCGCTCTTCGCGCGCCGCATCCTGCTCGTCAACAGCGAGCTCCGCTTCCCGCTCGTGGACCGGTTGCTCATCGGGCTGCCGTTCAACGCCATCGAGCTCGCCGGCTTCCGCGGATCGCTGTTCAACGACGTGGCATGGCTCTCGCAGCCATTCACGCCGGGGTGGTTCGGGAGCTTCGGCATGGGGCTCGAAATGGGGCTGGGGTTCGGCTTCATCACGCGCTGGAATGCTGGCAAGACCCACGACTTCGAGCGCATCACCGACTCCTTCCAGCGCTTCTTCATCGGCTGGAACTACTGACGCACGCCGGCCAAGCCTCGAAACCCCCTCCCGGGACCACGATCCTGCCCGCACAGCCGCTTCGTGCGGCGTCACACAGCCATGACTGATCTTCCCTCGCGCACCCGACGAGGCTGCTGCGATGGTGCCGTCGCAGGGACCGCTCGCGCATTCCATGGGCCGGCTTGTCGGCGCGCCCCGAGACGGGAATCGTGCGCACCTCGACGAACCGGCTTGTCGCCGCCGTGTCGCGCGGAT
>JBHHXQ010000134.1:0-8827 GCA_046757105.1 Candidatus Krumholzibacteriia bacterium | reverse complement strand
AACCTCCTCAGGAACCGACCACGAAGGAGGAGGCAGCGCCGTCACCCGCTGCAGCGGAACAGACCTCGAAGCAGCAGGCTCCCGAGGCGGAACCTCGAGAGGCCCGGAAGACGGCTCCGGAATCCGAGACTTCCTCCGAGTTCGCCCAGCTTCTCGACAAGGGCGCGGCTGGTGCCACCCCCCGCGAGGTCAAGGTGGGCGAGCGCGTGCGCGGCAGGATCGTCACCATCGCCGACGACCAGACCTTCATCGACTTCTCGGGACGCTCGGAGGCTTCCATTGCGACGTCCGAGCTGCGCGGACCGGACGGCAAGGTGTTGATGCGTGTCGGCGACATGCTCTCGGCAACCGTCTCGTCGGTCGACGACAGCGGCCAGGTGACGCTCACGCTCGGCAGGAAGCGCGGCGCCCTCAACGCCGCGAAGCTGCGGCTCTCGTTCGAGAACGGCGTCCCGGTGTCCGGGACGGTTCGCGGCGTCAACAAGGGCGGCTTCGACGTGAGTGTGGGCGGGGTGCGCGCTTTCTGTCCCCTCTCGCAGATCGACAACACGTTCGTGGAGGATCCCAAGCCCTACGTCGGCAGGAACTTCACATTCCGCGTCCTGCGCTGGGAGAAGAGCGGGCGCAACATCGTCGTGTCCCGTCGTGCCATCCTCAAGGAAGAGTCGAAACGTCTGGCCGAGGAGACCCGTAAGCGCCTCGAAGTGGATGCGGAGTTCGATGGCGTGGTGAGCCGGGTGCAGCCGTTCGGGGCCTTCGTCGACCTGGGTGGATTGGAGGGCCTGCTGCACATCTCCCGCATGGGACACGGGCACATTGACGATCCTTCGACCGTCGTTTCCCCGGGGAAGAAGGTTCGGGTGCGCGTCGTCAAGCTCGAGAATCCGGGTACCAAGAAGGAGCGCATTGCACTCGCCCTGGCAGATCTCGGCCCGGACCCCTGGGACAACATCGGCTCCGAGCTCCAGGAAGGCGCAGTGATCGAGGGCACCGTGGTGCGACTGACGCCGTTCGGCGCTTTCGTTCGCCTGGGTCTCGGCGTCGACGGGCTGGTGCACGTGTCGGAGCTCGCGAACAAGCGCATCGCGGACCCGAAGGAAGCGGTGGCACCCGGAGACGAGGTGCAGGTCCGGGTGTTGCGCATCGACACCGAAAAACGCCGCATCTCTCTCTCCATCCGTCAGGCCCTCAGCGACGCGACCGGGCCGCCCCGCCCCTCGAAACGGGAAGGACGCCCCGGCCGTCCCGGCCGCGGGCGCGACCAGGCCGGGACCCCAGCCCCGGGCAACGTCCCCCTCACCCACAACATGGCCGACCAGCTCGGGGCCCTGAACCAAAAACTCCAGGAACGGCGGTAGGGCCACTTTCGATCCCCACAACAGGTCTGCTAAGATTCGCGGCCACGGGAATGCCGCTCATGCTCGGGGGGAAGGATATCCACAGACTGACGCTGCAACAGAAGATCCATGCGACGCGGAAGTACATCCACAACCGCGTCCACAGTCGGCCGATGCTCGCCAGCATCGAGATGACGAAGTTCTGCAACGCCGGCTGCGATTTCTGCGACGACTGGAAGACCAGGCACAGCCCGAAACTCGGCGACGTCGTCGACATGACGCGGAAGCTGAACCCGATGGTCCTCGCGATCACCGGGGGCGAGCCGCTGCTGGTGAAGAACCTGGCCAAGATCGTCCGCGAGGTGAAGGCGGACCAGAAGTTCATCCACGTCTACATCATCACGAACGGCTCACTGCTCACCGAGGAGAAGGCCGCGGAGCTCTTCGAGGCCGGACTCGATCAGATCTCCGTCTCCCTCAACTACCTCGACGAGCGCCAGGACGAAGAGCGCAAGCTGCCAGGACTGTACGACCACCTCTCCACGCTCTTTCCCAAGCTGGCGGCGTGCGGATACAACATCCTCGCCAACTCCGTGATCATGCGCGACAACCTCGATCAGATCCTCCCCTTGGCACGCCAGACCCGCCAATGGGGCGCGAAGATCTCCTACAGCACGTACACCGACTTCAAGAACGGCAACCGCTCGCACTACTTCAGCGACGAAGAGCTGGTCGAGGTGCAGCGTGTGGTGGACGGCCTCATCGAGCACAAGAAGAGCTTCGGCAACATCACGAACTCGCGCTTCTACCTCGAACGGATCGTGCCCTACTACCGGAACGGCACCGGGATCCAGGGCTGCAAGGCGGGCAACGGCTTCGTGCAGCTCACAGCGGATGGCCAGGTGCGGCAGTGCGCCGACTTCGCACCCTTCGTGCACTACACCGAGTACCGCGGCATGCAACCCACCGACTGCACCCGTTGCTGGTACACCTGCCGCGGCGAGTCGGAAGCGTCACTCACCCTGGAACGCGTGCTCGAACTCTGGCGTCGCACCTAGGGAGGGGTCCCCTCGTTGCGTCTCACCCTCATCACCCTCCTGCTGTGCACGGGAGTGCTCGCAGCGGCCCCCGGGTGGGCCCGCTCCGCGGCGGACGCGACGCCTGCGAGCGTCCGAGAGGAACGTCCCCTGCGCATCGAACCAGGGCTCGAGGCCCGCCGCCGGCGCTTCGCGGCGCATCCCGTCCAGAAGGCAGCGATGGTGCCCGTCCGCTTGATCGAGCTGCCGTTCGTCATCGTCAACTACCCGTTCGAGCACTGGTTCGTACGCAAGAAGCCGATCCTGCCCCTCGTGGTGACCCAGGGGGTCCTCGCGAACCTGGCCGCACGCGGTCTCACCATCCACGCCGGTGGCCTCGGAACCGGGAGCGGCAGCGGAGGCGGGCTCGCCTACCGTCTGCCGCCATCCGTGACCGGCCCAGTGAACCTGCGCGTCTTCGGTGGGGCCACGCACGCCGGCTACGAGCAGTACTTCGCGCAGCTCGATTCCCTGGACCTCGGTCGCCTGCGGCTTCGGGCCCGGGTCCAGTTCTTCGATCAACCCGAAGAGGACCTGTTCGGAATCGGGCTCACGAGCCGCAAGGAAGACCGCGCCACCTACGAGCTCGAGACCACGAGCGGCATGGTCGAAGGACTGACGAGGCTCACCTCGCGGTGGCAGCTCGGCCTGCGTCTCGCCTTCACACGCACCGATGTCGGGCGCGGGGAAGACGAGGAGTTCCTGATCGCCCAGGACGTCTTCCCGGGGATCGCGGGACTTCGCGGGCGCTACGACTTCCTGAAATCCGCCGCGTCGCTGGCCTGGGATGGCCGCGACAACCCTGCGTACGCGCGGCGCGGCACGTACGCGCGCGTCAGGGTCGATCTCGCGGACGGCGTGCGCGACACCGACATCGCGTACACGAAATACGCTCTGGAGCTGCAGCAGTTCTTGCCGCTCCCGGGCGTCCGCCGCACGCTCGCCATGCGACTCTACGGGGTCGTCACCGACAACCGGTCGAGCGGCGACCTGGAGATCCCGGTGTTCCGGCTCGAGCGCCTGGGCGGCAGCACGACCATGCGCGGTCTGCAGGACTTCCGTTTCACGGACAAGGATCTGCTGGTCGGGAACATCGAGTACCGCTTCCCCTTCTGGTTCATCGAGCACGAGAGCGGCATCGCCATCGACGCCCTGGCCTTCTTCGATTTCGGAACGGTCATGCCGAACCTCGAAGACGTCCAGCAGCGCGACCTGCGCAGCAGCGTGGGCTTCGGCTTCCGAGTGGTGACGCACCGCTCGATGCTCTTCAGGCTCGACGTGGGCTGGACATCCGGCGACAGCCGGCTCGACCTCGGAATCCGGGGGCCGATCTGATGTTCGGGCGCCGGGGACTCGGGGCGTGGATGCGGATTCTGCCAGCGGGTCTGGCGCTGGCGGTGGTCGTGACCGGATGCGGCAAACCGCGCCTGGCGCTCGACCCCATCCCGATCCAGGACGATGACCGCTACGACATCCCGCAGCCGAAGGAACGCCTGCGCGACGACTACTACGATGTTCTCGACTACACGATCTACACGCAGATCGAGCAGATCCTCGACGCGCCGCGCAACCTCCGCAAACTGGCCGGGAAGCCGAAGCAGGCGCTCAACGTCACGCCGCTCGATGAGATCCAGGACTCGACCTGGTTCGAGAACCACATCGGGATTCGCGACATCACGCCCGAGGAGATGCGCCAGGGGCCGAACGATCCCGACGGCCCCGACATCAGAGGACCCTGGATCATCGTGCGCGCCAAGACGCAGGGCGTCACGCCGGGATTCACCATCGAGGGCCCGAGAGGCGCCCGCTACGTCATCAAGTTCGATCCAGCCGCATTCCCCGAGCTGGCGACGGGAGCCGAGGCCATCAGCACGCGGTTCCTCTGGGCGATCGGCTACCACGTTCCGCAGAACTACATCGTGCACTTCGATCCGGGCATCCTGGAGATCGGCCCCAAGGCCAAGGTGCGCCGCGGACGCAAGAAGCGCTCGATGACGCGCCAGGACCTGGACCGGGTCCTCGCGAAGGTGCCACGCAACGCGGACGGCACGCTGCGAGCCATCGCAAGCCGATTCATCTCCGGAACGCCGCTCGGGCCGCCCCCCTGGGCCGGGCGCCGCAAGGACGACCCGAACGACGTCATCCCGCACGAACACCGGCGCGAGCTGCGCGCCTACCGGGTGTTCTGCTCCTGGCTTCACCACAACGACTCGCGCGAGATCAACGCGGCAGACTTCTACGTCGAGGAGGAGGGGCGCCACTT
Source organism: Candidatus Krumholzibacteriia bacterium (assembly GCA_046757105.1). GTDB lineage: Bacteria > Krumholzibacteriota > Krumholzibacteriia > JBHHXQ01. The sequence goes on along the minus strand of JBHHXQ010000134.1, from coordinate 4,151 downwards.
CGTCAAGCACTACTTGATCGATTTCGGCGCCACGCTCGGAAGCCGGAGCTACGAAGAGAACCTGCGCAGCGAGGGCTTCGAGTACGTGATCGACTTCGGCGAGATGACCAGGTCGATCGCCACCGCGGGTCTGTACGAGCGCCCCTGGACGCGAATGGAGTACCCCGAGATCCGCGGCGTCGGTCGCTTCGAGGCCGAGCACTTCGACCCGGGATCCTGGAAACCCGATTATCCGAACCCCGCGTTCGAGAACATCACCGCCCGCGACGGCTTCTGGGGCGCCAAGATCGTCATGCGCTTCGACGACGAGCTCATCCGCAAGGCCGTCGAGGCGGCTGAGTTCACCGATCCCCGCGCCACCGACTACGTCACCGAGATCCTGATCGAACGCCGCGATCGCGTCGTCCGCTACTGGTTCCAGAAGGTGAACCCCCTCGACGGATTCGAGGCGGCGACGACCCCGCGCGGCCCGGTTCTTCGCTTCGAGGATCTTGCCGTGAACCACGGTCTCGTGGAGCCACGGCGCTACCGCGTCGCGATCCAGAGCCCCGACAACGGGCTCGTCCTCTTCGAGACCAGTCAGCGCGAGATCCCTCTCGGCAACGCCGTGCAGGCCCTGGGGTCAGCACAGCCGCGCGAGCTCGAGAAACGTCTCGTCCGCGTGTTCATCCGCTCGAGCCTGCCCGCGAGCGACCAGTGGACGCACGAGGTGAAGGTGACCGTCTACGTCGAGCCGTCCGGGAGGTTGCGCATCGCGGCGATCGAGCGCGACGGGTAGAGCGACCATGGCGCTGCGGGAGTTTCAGCTCCGCGGCGTGAGCCGGATGACCGTGATCTCGACACCGTTCGAAGTGCCACCGACCGAACGGCGGTACTTCTCGGGGTAACCGGTCTCGGCGTGGAAGCGGACGCGGAGGTAGGCCCGATAGCCCTCCGGCGCGCCGAAACCGGCCGCGGGTCGCCCTGCAAGCTCCAGCTCGCGCGCCAGGATGTCGAACAGGCCGGCGATGCTGTAGGCGCCGGCGTTGCTGGTCGCCAACCCGTTCTGTGTGGCCCCGACGACCTCGCCCCGGCGCACCCGAAGCTCGAAGCGTCCGTCTTCGAGACGGTCCGCCCGCACCAGAACCTCGAGATCGTAGTCCTCGAGAGCCGCGTGCGCCCACTGCATGCGTGCCGACTCGAGCCGCGCCACGGTCAGATCGTCGAGCGGCTCGCGCCGCGCAACGAGAGCCGTCAGAACGCCGAGCGCCAAGGCCCCCATCATCATCCATATCGGGGAGACACGGTGGCGGCGCAGGAGCAGCGACGTCGCCAGTCCGATCAGGAGAAGCGCCGCAATCATCCACAGAGGCTCGATGGTCACGTTCCCGGGTCCGTGCGAAAAGGGGCCTGAGTGCGGATCACACGCGTCACGCCGCGCACGCGATTGGTCCCGACACAGTAGCAGCTCGAGACTCTCGGCGCGCACTCCAAAAGACATGCGGCCGGCTTGACCCGCTTCCCACCGCAGGGCATCATGGGCGTGGAACGACCGGTGCGGCGTCCCGCCCGCACGACCCCCGATCTCCCACGGAGAGCACCCACCTTGTCGGCGAATCTCTTCCCCGAATCGAGCACTTCACAGGCCCTCGAAGGGACGTTGCAGCACATCGTGTACTCGAGCCCGGAATCGGGCTGGACCGTGGCCAGACTCGAGATCGAGGGGCGACCGGAGACGGTCTCCGTCGTCGGGAACCTCACCGGCGCCCGGCCCGGCGAGACGTTGCGGCTGTACGGCGAGTGGGTCCAAGATCGCCGCTACGGCCGTCAGTTCAAGGTACGTTCCTACTTGAGCGTGCGGCCGTCGACGCTCGCCGGCATCGAGAAGTATCTGAGCTCCGGCCTCGTCCGAGGTGTTGGGCCGGTGACTGCAGAGCGCCTGGTGGCGCACTTCGGCATCGACACCCTGCGCGTCATCGACGAAGAGCCCGAGTGCCTGTCCGACGTCCCGGGACTGGGGCGCGTTCGCATCGCCGCGATCCGCAAAGCCTGGAAGAATCAGCGCGACATCCAGGACGTCATGGTGTTCCTGCAGACCCACGGCGTCAGCGCCTCCCACGCAGCACGAATCTACAAGGAGTACGGTGCCCGCTCGGTGGCGCTGGTCACCGACAATCCCTACCGACTGGCACGCGACATCGCCGGCATCGGCTTCCGGAGCGCCGACCAGATCGCCCAAGCGCTGGGGATCGAGTCCGACTCCCCGCGGCGCATCGAGGCGGCCGTGATGCACGTTCTGGCGGAAGCAGCCGACGACGGCCACTGCTTCCTTCCGCGCCAGCGACTGTTCGAAAAAACCGCTGCACTCCTCGAAGAGGAGACCCAGGACAAAGGTGCGCCGGCCCGGAGCGCCAGGCTGGCGCACGCCGACGTCGCGGGCTCCCGGATCCCGAGCCACCGGGGAGCGGATGCGGGCCGCGGCTCGATGACGGGCGAGCCCGCCGCGAGCGCCGAGGCGCCGGCCGGGGCTGGAATGGGCCGGATCGAGCGGATCCAGTTGGAGAGCGCCGCGAATGCCCTGGCGGACGCCGGCATGCTCGTCATCGAGCCGGACGATGCGTGCATGCCGGTGTACACGGAACGGATGCACCAGCTCGAGGTGCGCGCAGCCCGCACCCTGCGGCGCCTGGCGACGTCGGCCTCGGCGCCGGTCACGTCCGATCCGGGGAAGAACATCGACCGGTTCGAGGCGGAGTCGGGTCTGCGGCTGGCAGACGGCCAGAGGCAGGCGGTGGCCCAGGCGCTAACCGCCAAGGTCCTCGTCCTCACGGGCGGCCCCGGAACCGGGAAGACGACGCTCGTGCGCGCGGTGCTCCGCATCCTCGAGCGCCACCGGAGCCGAGTCGTCCTCTGCGCGCCCACCGGGCGCGCCGCCAAGCGGCTGGCCGAGGCCACACGACACGCGGCGGTCACGATGCATCGGCTCCTCGAGTGGAGCCCGCGGGAGCGCCGCTTCCAGCGCGATGCCAGCGCGCCCCTCGACGGGGACCTGTTCATCGTCGACGAAACCTCGATGGTCGATCTGCCGCTGCTGCACTACCTGCTGCAGGCGATCCCCCCGCGGGCGCGGCTGCTGCTCGTCGGCGACGTGGATCAGCTCCCCTCGGTGGGTCCCGGTGCCGTCCTTGCGGACGTGATCGAAAGCGGGCAGATCGCGACCGTGCGCTTGACCGAGATCTTCCGCCAGGACGAGAAGAGCCGCATCGTCGAGAACGCGCACCGCATTCGCGAGGGAATCGCGCCGCTCCTGCCGCCGCGCGGGGAGCGAGACGACTTCGTCTTCGTGGAGCGCCAGAAGCCCCAGGAGGTGCTGGCGACGCTGCAGATTCTGGTGCGCGAGCGGCTGCCGGCGGGCCTGGGGGTCGATCCGTGCGACGACATCCAGGTTCTCGTCCCGATGAACCGCGGTCCCCTGGGCACGGCCACGCTCAATGCCGAGCTGCAGAAGGTCCTCAACCCGAACGGAGCGCCCGTGGAAAGCACGGGCCTGCGCGTGGGCGACAAGGTCATGCAGGTGCGCAACAACTACAACCTCGAAGTGTTCAACGGCGACATCGGCCGCATCGAAGCCGTCGACCAGCCGGCGCGCCGCGTGAGCGTGCGATTCGAAGAGCGCAGCGTGCGCTACGACTTCGCCGAGCTCAACGAGCTCACGCTGGCGTACGCCTGCACCGTGCACAAGTCGCAAGGCAGCGAGTATCCGGTCGTCGTCTTCGTGCTGCACCCACAGCACCACATCATGCTGCGGCGCAACCTCCTCTACACGGCGGTCACGCGCGCCAAACGCCAGGTCGTGCTGCTCGGCCATCGCCGCGCGCTGCACACGGCACTCCGCAACGCCCGGCGCCAGGTCCGGTACACGCGCCTCGCCGAGCGGATTCGCCTGCAGTCGCCGTAGAGCGCGGGCCGGCGTTGAAGGATCGCTCGGAGCGGACGCTCCCGCGCATGCCGCCTGGCTTCTGGCGAACAGACGGGTGTCCGGGGGCGCGGTCCGCAGGGCGGCTGGCGCGCCCCGGGCAACGGACCTGGGTGCGGTCGACTGCAGAAGCGGAAAGTCCGAAGGCGCGGCGCTGGACGGAGGGTCGGGGTGGCGTCACGCGTCCGTCAAGCGC
>JBHHXQ010000133.1:0-8862 GCA_046757105.1 Candidatus Krumholzibacteriia bacterium | reverse complement strand
CGGTCGATCACGGTCGACGACGTGAAGAGCTTCTACGAGCGGCACTTCACGCGCGCGAACGCGGTCGTCGCCCTGGGTGGCGGCTACCCGCGTGAGCTCCCGGAACGCCTGCAGCGCGCGCTCGAGGGGCTCCCGGAAGGCGAGCCGACCCGGGTTCCCAAGCCGCGCTACGCGGCGATCGAGGGCCGCAAGGTGCTTCTGGTCGCGAAGCCCGGAGCGGACGCTTCGATCAGCCTCGGCTTCCCGATCGACCTGCAGCGCGGCGAGCGCGAGTTCTACGCCCTGTGGCTGGCCAACTCCTGGCTGGGTGAGCACCGCAACAGTTCGAGCCACCTGTACCAGGTCATCCGCTCCACGCGCGGCATGAACTACGGCGACTACTCGTACATCGAGGCGTACCCCGAGGGCGGTCGCCGCCAGAAGCCACCGACCAACGTGTCACGCCGACAGCAGTGCTTCGAGATCTGGATCCGCACGCTGCCGAACGAGAACGCGCTGTTCGCGCTGCGTGCGGCGCTCCGCGAGCTGCAGATGCTGGTCGACGACGGGATGACACCGGAGGAGTTCGAGCTGCGGCGCGCGTTCCTCGACAAGTACATCCTGCACTTCGCCGAGACGACGACGCAGCGGCTCGGGTACGCGGTGGACGATCGCTTCTACGGCATCGAGGGCAGGCATCTCGAAGACTTCCGCAAGACCCTCAAGGAGCTCACGCTGGACGAGGTGAACGCGGCGATCCGCAAGCACCTGCAGTACGGCCACATGAAGATCGCCATCGTCACGGGCGCCGCAGAGCAGCTCAAGGAGCAGCTGGCGAGCGACGAGCCGACGCCGATCACGTATGGCTCCCCGAAGCCGGACGAGGTCCTCGAGGAGGACAAGGTGATCGCGAGCTTGCCGCTCAAGATCGCCGCCGCCGACATCCAGATCGTCCCCGTGGACGAGATGTTCGAGAACTGAGGCGACGCCGCTCCAGGAGTCGATCTGCGGGCCGCGGGCGCTCGACGAGGCAGTGGTCGAAGCACGAACGATGCGCGTAACGCTGTGCCGGAACCAGCATGCAGGTCGCCATCCGATGCGAGCCGGGTGCCGGAAGCCTGGGATGCGGTTTCGAGGCTCGGGACCTGGGATCAGAAGAAGGTTTCGATGAAACCCTTGAGCTTCTCGTCGATGGGGCCATCCGACATGTCGAGCTCGACCCCCCGGCGGGCGAAGAACTCCACCGCCTCGGCCCCTGCCTGCGTGCAGCAGATCACCTTGCAGTCGGTGAGCATGTCGGCCACGCCCTGCAGGGCCTTGCGGGTGTTGACCTTGTCCTTGAAGGTGTTCTCGCGCTTCTCGACGTACGAGATCCCCGACAGGGAGACGTCGAAGACGAAGAACTGCTCGGCGGCCTGCAGCCCGTGATTGATGTAGGCGCCTTCCATCGATGCGACGGCGACTCTCACCGTTCAACCTCACGGGATCTCGTGGACGCGTGCAGCAGTTGTGCAGCTCACAGAATGATACCATGCGCCACGACGAGACGCCAGCTGGACTCCCCGTCCACACAGCAGAACCGCTGGGGCAGAAACCCCAGACGCCGCAGATCGCGGTTGCGTTCGAGGCTTCCAGACCCCATCATTCGTTCCATGAAACACCTGGAACCGCACCGGGTCGCCTCGGCGCTCCTTCTCGGAACGATTCTCTGCGTCGCCCTCTGCGGCTGCGAGGATGACGGTCCGACGGCCCTGGGCGGCTCGCTCCGCGTCGTGATGGAGCAACCGCTGACGCTGTCCTGGTCGGGCAAGGAACTCGGCGTGCCCTTCCGCTTCGACGGCGTCTTCAGCGCCCGCGCCAACACGCGCGTCAGCTGGAGATTCCGCCTCGAGGCCAAGCCCGCCGACCCGGACGATCCACGCTTCAACTGGAGCACCGGCCTCGGCCCACCGCTCTACAAGCAGACCGCCACCTTCCAGGACGCCATCCTGTTCTCCTGGAGCACCGACACGGTGTTCAGCGGCAGGAACTTCTTTGCGGCGGGCGACACCTGCACGGCCACAGTTACCCTGACGCCCCAGCTCGCTGCCGAGGAGAGCGACGAGGCGGTCTTCACCTTCGTGATCGGTGGCCCCTGAAGGGTCCCGGCCGCCGCGGCCATCCTGGCGCCGGGCACGATCCTCCCGGGGTCTCAGCGGTACAGGCCCTTGATGAGGGACCAGCTGCGTTCGTCCACGCGAACCGGCGGGCAGGGCCCCCGATCGCACAGCCACGCCAGCAGGTGCGCGTCGAAGTCACCGTTCTCGAGGACGGATGCCCCCGTCCCGCCCGCCTCGATGCGCGCGTGCGCGGCACCGAAGAACAGCGTGCCCGCCGGCCAGCCGCCACCGGGGACGGTGTAGAAGCGCACCACCAGCAGGCCGCCGAAGCCACGGCTGCACTCGAGCCACGGCAGCCGCAGGACGAGGAAGTGCGGATACTGCTCGGTCCCGCCGATATCGGCATGGAAGAGCTCGATACCGTTCACCTCGATCACGACGACCTCCGGGACCCTCTGGGTCTCCGGATCGTCCCAGACCACGAACTCCACCTCGGCACTGCCGATGTGATCGTCCGCGGTGAGCCCGTGCGCGCCGAAGTCGTGCTCCCACCCCAGGACGGTCGACGGCGAGACCCACACCACCTCGTCCTCGAAGCTGTCCGTGAGCGTGCGCCGCTCGGTGACGGGTGTGGCGCGGATGTCGTCGAGATACAGGACGGGATCGCCCGTGGGACCGGTGTCGTGCTCGATGTGGATGACCAGCTCGGAGGGTCCGCCGCCGTCACTGTGCACGACCATCGTGATGCCGTCACGGTACACCGACCCCAGGGGCACGGGCGGCGTCAGATGCGTTTGCCGCTCCGAGCGCAGCTCGATCGCGAAGCGGTAGCGTCCGGAGCGCAGCACGGCGCGCGGCTCCACCGCCATCTGCAGGCTGACGCAGTACGTCCGGTCCGGCTCGAGGTCGAGCATCTGGCTGAGTCGGAAGCCACCGCCCCGGGCCGTCTCGATGTGCGTGATCTTCAATGCCGGGCTGGGAATGCCGTCCCCGTCGACGTCGAAGTCGGCGATCTCGGTGAGCGGCGCCGCGTCGGCCGCCGCCGACAGGGCCAGGCCCACAAAAACGAGGCGTGCTCGAGCCGAGCGCATCGTATTCTCCCGCCCATACGGACGCCCGGGCGGGCGTCTGCACACATCGGCAGGGCTCCGGTGCGGGTTCTGGGAAGGTATCCGTCCCGGCCCGCAAGGTCAACCGCGCCGACCCGCGGCAGCGGATGACGACCCGCAGGAGGAGAAGCTTGCATCCCGGTCGCGAGAAGGCCTCGCAGGAGCGCATCGGTCCGATCCGGGTCTGGCGCCCGCAGCTCCACGACACCTCGCCGTGGCTGCATGCGGTCGTCACCACGCGACACGGTGGCTGCAGCCGCCCCCCGTACGACAGCCTGAACCTGGGCTTGTCGACGGGCGACGACCCGGCCGACGTCGATGCCAACCGCGCGCTCCTGCTGCAGCACCTGTCACTCGAGTCGCTCAGGTTGCACCGGCTCGACCAGGTGCACGGCAATCGCGTCATCGAAGCCCGCGAGCTCGTTTCCGGACACCGGGCCGACGGCCTGTGGACGGACGAGCCCGGCAACGTGCTGGTCGTCGGAGTGGCGGACTGCGTTCCCGTCTTCGTGTGGGACGCGCGCCGCCGGCGGATCGCGCTCGCCCACGCCGGCTGGCGCGGAACCGCGGCCGGGATCGTCGGGTGCACCGTCGACGCGCTGCGTGCCGCCGGCTCCGATTGCGCCGACCTGTGGATGGCGATGGGGCCCAGCATCGGACCGTGCTGCTACGAGGTGGGCGAGGAGGTCGCGGCGCACTTCCCGCCCGGCGCGCGCGCGCCGCGGGGCCGTGCGGTGCGGGTCGACCTGCGGCAGGCCAACCGAGCGCGGGCGGTCGAGCGCGGCGTGCCGGAAGCGCAGATCCTCCCCGACCCGCCGTGCACGGCCTGCGAGACCGCCACGTTCTACTCGCACCGCCGGCAAGGCCCGCGTACCGGACGCATCTGGGCCCTGGCCTGGGTCCGGGGATGACGCTGCGCACGCCGGTGGTGTCACACGGCTGAGGGTTCGCTCGGGGGGTTCGGAGAGGGCGGCCGCTGTTCCGGCAGGGGATGGCGCAGCACCAGATAGAGCAGTGGGCCGATGGGAAAGCTGAGGACGAGAATGAGAAGCGCCCAGAGGGGGGCGTTCATGGCCCGGCGCTCGGCGTCGATGTAGCACCACACCACGATCAGCAGCCACACGCCCAGGAACGTGATGGTCACCGCGGCACACAGCCAGTAGACCCACACGCCATCGTCATGGACGTGCATCCGGCCAACGAGAAGGAGCAGCGTAAACAGGGCCGTGGCGATCGCGGTCAGTCCGCCGAAGATCGCCACTGCGGCCATGAGCCAGCGAATGGTCGTCATCCGGACACCTCGGGGGCCCGTCGGGTCCGAGTCCAGCATGAGGACGCATGATATCGGAACGGCCCTTCATTGCAAGCCCCGCCACGGCCGTGCCGCGGCTCGCTGGCGCTGCCATGCGCTATACTGTCGAGCATGGGCTCTTCTCGTCGGCGCCGGCGGGGCGCCACCGGCACCTCCGTTCTTCTTCGACTCTCGAGCGCCACGGTCCTGGCCCTGGCGATGGCTTGCTCGCGGACGCCTGGCGATCCGGTCGAGCGAGCGACGCGCAGCATCTCCGCCGACCACATCCAGAACCACGGCAGGACGCTGGCTTCGGATGCCATGGCGGGACGCTATCACGCATCGCCGGAGGTCGACTCGGCCGCAGCGTTCATCCTGCGCCGCCTGCACGAGGTCGGAGCACGCTCGGTCGAGCGCGCGGACGACCTCCTGGGAGCACGTCCTGCGAGCTTCGCGCACTACTTCAGCGTGTCCCTGTACCGCATCGGCAGACGCACGCGCTTGGCGGTGCTGCGCGGCTCGCACGGAGGGCTGGCGCGGGTCGGTGTGGACTACGTTCCCCTCGTCTGGTCGCGCGATCAGGAGGTGCTCGGCGAGGTCACGCACCTGGGCTCCGCCGCTGAGCTGTTGACGGATCGGGCCGCCGACTCCCTGCGAGCACGCGTCGTCGCGGTCCCCGTGGAGTCTCTGAGCCTGCGAGCCGACGAGCCGATCGATGCCGCCCTCTACCGTGCCGCGCGCCGCTTGACCGAACTGGGAGCCGCGGCGGTGCTGTTCACGGGCGTCGAGGACTGGCTGCGACTGCCCGGTGCGGCCTACCCGTCGTTCTTGGCCCCCGAGTTCCAACAGGCGGCGCAGTCTCCACGCGGGATCCGGCTCAACCTGAACCCGGATCGTCTGAGCATCGCCTTGCAGGCCCGTGCATGGCGGCTGGCGGCGCAGCGCACCTGCCCGGCGCTCGTCGTGCGGCCGGGCTGGAGCCATTGGCTGCAACCGGAGAGCGAGGTCAGCGTGCGCACCGAGCTCGTCCCGGAGGTGTCGCTGGGGCAGAACATCCTGGCCGGCTTCGGCGGCAGCGGCGCCGCGCACGAGCTCGTGCTGCTGACGGCGCACTACGACAACGCCGGGATCAATGCGCTGGGTGAGATCCTCAACGGTGCCGACGACAACGCCAGCGGCGTGGCGGCACTCCTGGAGATCGCCCGCGCCCTCGCCCAGGTCCACGAGCGCCTGCAGCGCAGCGTGCTCCTGGCGTTCGTTTCGGCCGAGCTCCACGGCGTGCAAGGTTCGGAGATGCTCCTGAAGGATCTGCCGCTCCTGGTCGGCACCGCGCGCCCGCTCGTGGCGTTCAGCCTGGACGCCGTGGGCCGCAACGGAAGCGATGTCCTGAACGTGGCCGGCGGCCTGCAGCACGCGGACCTGGTGCGGCGGCTGGAGCGTTTCAACCGCCGGGAGACGCTCTTCGCACCGGCGTTGCTCGTCGAACCGCTGTCCGACCCCATGCGGGCAAGCGAGACCTCGGCCCTCCTCGACATCTCCCCGCACCCGACCACGCACGCACTCCTCCTGTCGTCCGGGATTCGCAGCGTGCGGCTCCACGATGGTCTCGACCCGCTCCTGTATGGACAGCCGGAGGACGATTGGCGGCGGGTCGACGCGAAGAAGGTGGCGCGCGTGGCCCGGCTCCTCTTCCGGACCGTGTACGATCTCGCAACCGATCGGCGCCCGGCCGCCCTGCCGGCCGGCTCGCATCCCTAGGGCCGCGCCGGGCCCGAGCTACCGGGTCGAGGCGCGGCGCAGCGGCCTGGCGAAGCTGAGCTCGTGGCCGTCGGGGTCCGTGAGGTGGAAGTAGCGCTCGCCCCACTCGGCGTCGCGCGGCGCGGCCTGCGGCTGCAGACCGAGTTCCAGCACCCGCCGATGCACCTCGTCGACGTCCGAGACATGGAAGATCACGCGTCCCCAGAGCGTGCCGCGGACCTCGTGCTCCGGCGCGATCAGATTGAGGTAGGCGTCACCCACCGCGAAGCTGGTGAAGGGTTCCTGCTCGCCGCCGTGCAGCAGCCTGAAACCGAGCCGGCGGTAGAAGCGCACGGACCGGGCCATGTCCCGCGTGACCAGCGTGACGGCGCTGAGAGATTCGATGCGCGGCTGCTCGTTCCCCGGCGACGACATGCCCACCTTCAGCGTCGTGAAGTGACCGCCAGCTCTGCGGCCGGTATCCACCAGTCCTTCGGGTCGAGCTGGACCTCGCGGTGGTCCACCGTCGGGTTGCGCGAGCCCGTGAAGTTGCACTTCCGATCCGTGTTCCTGCACCCCACACGAGCCGGCCGGGTCCGCCGGCAGCCCGACGCCCGATCCACGCCGCGTGCCGCGACCGGGTGAACCTGGTCTTCGTCGCCAGGTCGCTGTGCGACGGGGCGGATCGTCTCGGCCTCGATGCGCGGCCCTGGCAGCTCTCCCCCATCGTGGCGAAGCCCCGTCAGCGGCGTGCGGTTTGCATCGCTGTCGGCACGTACCAGTCCTCCATGTTGATCAAGGTGCCGCGGGCGTCGATGACGATGCCGTGGAGGCGCTTGCTCAGGCCCACCACCGTGTGATCGTAGTACATCCAGGTGTAGGGATGGTCCTGCGCCACCAGACGCTGCGCCTCCTGGAAGAGGGGTCGCGCCTCCTCCGGGTCGAGAAGCTGTGCGGCGAGCGCGTTCAAGCTGTCGACCGTGGGGTTGCAGTAGGCGACGAAGTTGGCCTTGCCGTCGACGTTCCCGCAGCCCCAGATCGCCTCGAGTGTCGATCTGATGGACAGGCCGGCGTGCCAGCCGCCGTAGTAGGCTTGGTACTTGCGCTCGTTCCGCAGCCCGAGCGCCGTTTGCTGCTCGAAAGTCTGGATGTTGGCCCGCACACCGATGGCGCGCCAGTAGCCCTGCACCGGCACGATCGCCTGCATGCGCAGCGCGTTGTCCCTGTTGGTGATGAGTGTGAACTCGAAGCGCCGGCCGTCCCGGTCCAGCCAACCGTCGCCGTCGGTGTCGCGCCAGCCCTCCTCGGCCAGGAGCCGCCGGGCACCCTCGGGATCGTAGGGCGTGGTCGGCTGCTGCGCGTCGTAGGCCCAGAGGATCGGCACGACCGGGCTCTCGAAGATCTCGGCGAAGCCGTAGCAGAGCGCGTCGATGATCTCCTGGCGATCGATCGCGCGCGTGAGCGCCTCGCGCACCCTGCGGCTCGTGAACAGCGGATCGCGCGAGTTGTAGCCGATGAAGTCGTAGCCACGACCGCGCACGCTCACGACGCGCGCGCCGGAGCGGGCGGCCACGGACTCCGAGCGCAGCTCGGCGGCGTCCGACAGCGGCAGGTCGGGCACGAGGTCCGCGCTGCCGGCGCGCAGACGCCCCACCCGCGTCGACGGCTCCGGGATGAACTCGAGGACGACGCGGTCGAGATACGGCTTCGGCTCGTCGAAGTAGAGCTCGTTGCGAACGAGAACGATGCGTTGCCCGGGCTCGTAGCTCTCGAGCTTGAAGGGACCGCAGCCGATCGGCCTGCGGGCGAACTCGCAGGTCCGCCACTGGGCGCGGGGCACGTCCTCGAGCAGATGCTTCGGGATGAGGAACCCCTCCTTGGCGTAGCGGAACTGTTCGAAGAAGACCTCGTCGAAGTGGAAGCGCACCGTGAAGGGATCGACCACCTCGCACCGCGTGATGTGCCTCTTCCAGTGTCCGCTCCTCCAGGCCACCACGGTGTCGCGGGCCACGTCCCAGGTGAACGCGACGTCCGCGGCCGTGAGCTGCACGCCGTCCGACCAGTACACGTCGTCGCGCAGATGCATGGTGAGGATCTTGTGGTCGTCGCTCCACGACCACGAACGCGCGACGCGCGGGCTGAAGTCGGCGAAGTTCGGGTCCGTTTCCGCCAGCATCCGGAACATGAACCCCTGGACGCGGCTGGCCGCGGTGGTGCGCGTCCCGTACGGGATGAACGACTCGGGCTCCTGGCCGAGCGCCACGACGACGGTTCCCCCGCGCACGGGCCCGCTCGAGCCACCGCCGCCCGTCTCTCCGCTGCCGCCGCCGCAGCCGATGCCCGGGGCGGCGAGCAACGCGACCGCCACCAGCCCATGCGGCAGCGCGCTCGGCAGCCCACACCGCGGAGCGTTCCGCAACCGACCCTGGGTTCCACGACGTGCGCGCACGATCTCCTCCCGGCTGTGGCCGGCCGGGCCGGCGTGGACTCGGCTCAGTCGAGCCGGATGTCGAGTCTCTCGGCGAGCCGACACAGCTCGGCCAGCGGAATGTCGAGCTCGCTCGCTGCGGCCGCGGCACCTCCCGCATGGCGACGCAGGCTCGCACGCACCGCCTCTTCGGTCGCATGCTCCAGGGTTTGCGCCAGC
>JBHHXQ010000132.1:0-8901 GCA_046757105.1 Candidatus Krumholzibacteriia bacterium | reverse complement strand
ATGCCATCCGCATGCTGACGGTGCACAAGGCCAAGGGGCTCGAGTTCCCGTGCGTCGTGCTCGCGAACCTGGGGGCGCGGGGGAACCCGCACCACCCACCTCTGGTGTTCGATCGGCTCGCCGGTCGTGCCGAGGTGCGCGTGTACGCCTCGGACGTGAAAGCGCGTCTGGCGATGGCGGGTTACACGCAGGTCGCCACGCTCGAGCGTGAGCGCGAGCAGGCCGAGGAGCACAGGCTTCTGTACGTGGCCGCGACCCGCGCGCGCGACTACCTGGTCGTCGCCGATTTCGCGGCAACGCGCGCCGCAGGCTACATCCGGGACCTGCGGGAGGTGCCCGGCGCCCTGGGTGGTTCGACCTTGGGGGCCCTTCCGGAGCCCTCGCGGCCCGGCCGTTCGGCCCCGGGTCCCGGGGACGCGTGGTGCGTGATCGCCTCCGACGAGCTCGATCCGCCAGGGCGACCCCAGCGCGGTGGTGCGGCGCCGGCCAGCGTGGAGGCTCTCCTCGAGAGCCGCGGCGCCTGGACGTCGGAGCAGATGGCGCGCCTGCGGCGGGGCGGGGGGCGCGGAGCGGTGCTGCGGACAGCGGACCTGGCGTGGTGCCACGCGGAGGATGTCTCCGTGACACGTCGCTCCGCGGACACACGTCGTGTGGGGTTGGTGACACATCGGGTTCTCGAACGTCTGCCGCCGCTGGCGTCGCCCGACGTCCAGGAAGCCTACGTGCGTGAGGCTGCCACGAGCCTGCACGCACTCGGCACGAAGGACGAGGTTCTGGGGCTCGTGGGCGCGGTGCGCCGATCCGAGATCGAATCGCGCGCAGTCTCGGCACGCGGTCTGTGGCGCGGCGTGCGACTCACGACGCGCGTGGGAGCCCATCTGATCGAGGCGCTTCTCGACCTGGTCTTCGAAGAGGACGATGGCTTCACGGTGGTGGACTACTCGACGTCCGCACCCGGGGACCAGACGCGGGCTCTCGAGGAGGAGGCGCTGGAGCTGCGCGCTCTGGCGCTAGCGGCCACCGGACGCCGCGTTCGCGAGGCCGGAACTTTCTTCCTGCGCGTGCCGCGCTACGTGCCGCTCGACCGGCTCGAGGACCGGCTGGAGGCGCGCCAGAAGCAGCTCGGGGCGGCGGCGGACGCCTGACGCGCTGGGGTCGGGCTGATCGGATCTCGATCGATTCCGGGGAAGCGTGGGCGGAATTCATCCGGGGTTGCGTGGCGCGAGCGCCTGGGCGGGAGATCGAGACGGGCCCTCGGTCGCATCCTTCGACCCATCCCAGCACCACACCTGATACTCGTCATCCGAGGGCTGCTCCGCATCCCCCGCCCGGCGTTCAGATGCGTTTCTCGGCTGTCGGCCAGCAATTCCGGGACCAGACGATCGCCGTCCCGGCGGACAAGGGGACGGGGGCACGAGCGCCGGGGCGGGGCCGGCTGCGGTTCATCCCTCGTCTTCGGCCACTTCCACGGGCACCTCGGTGAAGACCGCATCGGGCCGGACCTTGATGTCGGTGTTCAGGATGCGCAGCCAGCCGTCACGGGCGTCGAGGACCTCGACGGGACCGACCAGCTTCTCCTTGGCCTTGACCTTGCCGTCCTTGACCTTGCCCTCTTTGAGCTTGATCTTGGTGGCCTTGAACGTCCCGTTCGCCCGCATGTAGCCCTGGACCTTGACGCCGATGTCGTTCTTCAGCTTGGAGCTCAGGATGCGGCGCTTGTTCTGATCCTTGATCGTGGTTTCCCCGTCCCAGAAGATCCTGTAGCCGAGAACCTTCATGGAGCTCCTGCGACGGTCCAGCTTCTTGACCGCGCCGTAGATCTGCACGTCCTCCATGTTCGAGGAGTCTCGGACGGAGAAGATCTCGACCTCCTTCGCGAGGAAGGTGCCGTCCTTCTGCAGCTTGCCATCGACCTCGGCCCAGCGACCGGGCTCGGCCATCAGTTCGTAGGCCACGTCGGGCTCGATTGGAGGTTGAGCCCAGGCAGCGCCGGCGAGCAGCATCACGAGCGGGAGGCCCACGACAACACGAGTGGGGTGCATGGTCGATTCCTCTCTTCTCAGCGGCATGGCTCCAGCACGAAAGCGCACCATTCAAGATTACATCATTCGGCCCCGGCGCTGCAGCGCTTCGGTGGCTCGGGAGGCACGCCTGATGTCCACACGACGTCTCGCCGTCATCGATCTCGGAACGAACGCGGCACGCCTGTTGGTCGCTGATGTTTCCGAGGATGGATCGTGGAGTCCCGTCGCGGAGCGTCGCATCGCCTGCCGATTGGGAGAGCAGCTCGGCCAGACGGGACGCATTCGACACGCGGCCGAGCGCCGCACGGGGATCGCACTCGCGAGCCTGGGCGAACGTGCGCGCCGGGCCGGTGCGCAGCGGCTGCGTGTGATCGCAACCCACGCGTTGCGCGCGGCCGCGAACGCGCGCGACTGCAGGCGCCGGCTCGAGACCAGGACAGGTCTGCGGATCCTGGTGCTTTCCGGAGCCGACGAGGCCCGCCTCGTCTTCGCCGCCGCTCGCCGCTGGGTGGTTCCGGAGCCCGGCCGATCCCTGGTGACGCTCGACCTCGGTGGAGGCAGCCTGGAGCTGGCTCGCGACACCCCGGCGGGGCCGCGTGTGTTGTCGATGCCGCTGGGTGCGGTGATCGGGGCCGCTGCGATCCCGCCGGCGCCGGCGGCCCCACCCCGAGCGATCGCCGGGCTGCGCGCGGCCGTTGCTGCACTCCTGCGGCGCCAGGCTGCCGACTTCGAGGCTGCTGCGCCGCAACCGGCTGCAGCAGGTGGCACGGTGACGAGCACGGCGCGTCTGCTCGGCATCCCGGAGCCCCTTTCGGGGCGGCGGATCGGATCGGCGGATGTCGGGGACGTCCTGCGTCGCGTTGCCCGGCTCGATCTCGCGTCGCGCCGCCGGCTGCCCGGCATTGCCGACCGCGCCGACATCGTGGTGCCGGCCCTCGCGGTTCTCTGCGAGACACTGCGACACCTGGGCGCTTCGAACCTGGTCGTGCTGGAGTACGGCCTCCGTGAAGGTGCCATCGTGGCGATGCACCGCGACGAGCTTCCCGAGCCCGGTGCATTCACGGACGACCCTGGCAGAGACTGAACGGTCGCGTGCCACCCCTGCGGGGGGGTGCGGGCGCGAGGCCGCGAATGCGGATGGGGGTGTCGGGCGTCGCGCTGGCGCGGCGACGCTTCCGGAACGCGGACGTCCGGTCTTCCGGCCGGACGTCCGCCGTTCTGGACGCGAATCCGCTTCGGGTGCTCTCGGATCGAGCCGACAGCCGTCTCAGTGCGCCTGACGAATCTGGCGCAGCTCCTCGCGGTTCAGCACGTGGAGCTCGACACGGCGATTCTTCGCCCGCCCTTCGGCGGTGCTGTTCGTTGCGATGGGTTGCTCTTCCCCGTAGCCCATCACGCGCAGCTGCGAGCTGCTGATCTGCGGGAACCGCCACAACAGGTAGTCGCCGACCGCCTGCGCACGGCGCTCGGAGAGCACCCGGTTCGTTCCCACCTTGCCGCGCGAGTCGGTGTGCCCGGCAATCTCGACATGCAGCTGCGGCCAGCGCGACAGGACCTCCCCGGCCTCGTCGAGGACCGGGTAGCTCGAGGTCTCGAGCTCGGCGCTGCCGGTGGCGAAGCTGACGCCCTGAAGGCGCAGCCGCCCCGTGTCGAGCATCTCGAATTCGAGTTCCGAGATCTTGCAGCCGGACTCGTCGACCTTGGATCCGGTCGGCGTGTCGGGACAACGATCGATGCCGTCGAGGACGCCATCGCCGTCCGCATCGGTCGGACAGCCGCGCACGTCCACGAGCGCTTCCGCGGGCGTGCTCATGCAGACGTCGATGCCGTCGAACACGCCGTCGCCGTCCGAATCGGAGGGACAGCCGCTGCCGTCCACGACGGCGCCAGCGGGCGTGCTCATGCACACGTCGAGGCCGTCCCAGACGCCATCCGTATCGGAGTCGGTCGGGCAGCCCTGCGGGTCCACAATGGCGCCTGTAGGCGTCGTGGCGCACAGATCGCGGTTGTCACGCACGCCGTCGCTGTCGGTGTCGCCGTACTGGCGCGCGAACGGCAGCACGAGCCGCGCACCGACCGCCGTGTTCTGGAGCACCTCGTGCCCGTCCACGCTCTTGCGTCCCATCAGGAGCTGGCGCGCTTCGAGACGGATGCCGAGGCCGCTGCTGCCGACGATCTTGAGCCCGCCACCGAGTTCGGCGAACGGGTGGGACACGGAGCCGGCGGCGTCCGTGGAGATGTCTTCGGCGAAGCCGCCGCCCAGGGTCAGGAAGGGCCGCACGCGCGAGCCGCCGGTGATGTCGATCGACAGACCACCGCTCGCGAGAGCCAGGTCGTTGGTCACGCGAGCGTCGGCAGATGGCGTCTCGAAGCGCGCCCAACCCGCCTGCGCTTCGAGAACGACGCGATGTGAAAGCGCGACGCCGAGCCTCGCACCGACGAGTGGGGACACGCGTTCGGTGAAGCCCAGCTTCTTGTCGACGAGAAGCGCGCCCGCGTAGGGGCTGACCTCGACGCGGACCTTCTCGATCTCGGCTGCGGTGCTGCCGGCAAGAAGCAGGATGCACACAGCCGCGCTCAGGAGGAATCTTGGAAACTTCTTCATCACGGAAACCTCTCGATCCAGGCCACCGAGTGGCGATGCGGCGTTTCGCGTTTTTCGCCGCGCTACGGATGACTGATGCCAGACGCCGCGTTCGGACGACGCGACGCCGTGCCTCGATTTGGCAAGACACGTTCCGGTAGGTCACGGGGAGGCTGGATGGTTCCCCGTTGCGGCTCCAATGTCCGCAGCACGACTCTTGTGGGAACAGCGCGGAGCGATTCGGGCGGTGTGCGAAGCCGTGTGGAATCGGAAGGAGTTGCCTGCCGGGTGACTCCCGGCGCAATCTGATGCGGCGTCGCGGAGGCTCTGCAACGGGAAGCGTCGGGCCTGACACTTTTCCACGCACGTCGTGTGCGCTCGGTCCCTCGGCACTCGTCGCCCCACGGTGGCGTGTCTGTCCGGAGCCGTCATCCGAGCTGGGCCGCGCTTCGAGACTCGGGGCTACGAGTCGGTGTTCTGAAGCGGGCGCCGCTCACCGTGCGGCTCGTGCATGTAGTGCCAGTCGTCGACCACGTCTTCGCCCTGCTGCCAACAGAGAACCGCGAGCCCGTCGTCGCGCAGGAACGTGAAGTCGACGTGCTTGGCGTCGCGGTCGCGCACCACGCAGCCCATTCCCGCCAACCTTTCGACCAGCGCATCGACCTGGCCGCGGAGACGATGGAAGCGCAGCTTCTTGTCGACGAACTCCTGCAAGTCCAGGTTGCGTTCGTAGTCCGAGGTTTCGCAGAGCACCTGAAGCACCAGCATCTCGTTGCACAGGCGTTGGATGAGCGCGACCCGTCTGCGGATGCGTGAGGCGAGCGTCCTGACCAGGGGCAGAAGCCGGTTGGCCTCATCGACGTCCAGAACCGGACTCCGGTTCTGCAGGGTCCGAGACACGTTCATGACAGTCTCCCACTGTCTCGGCGCAGGTTTTCGTGGATCGCAGTGCGGTGGGGCGCTGGAATGCCGCCTGCGGACCGGAAGAGTGTACCACGTGCGAGGCCGTCCAGGTCTGCATCATGGCGCGCAGCCGGGCGGCTCACCGGCGCGTGGCGACGAAAACGAGATCCGTGGAGGTTTCCGGGTCGTAGGCTCCGCGCGTCATGTCACCAAACCAGCGGATGGCCTCGAATCCGGCCCGGCCCAGCGCTCGCTCGAGTTCGTCCTGACTCCACGCGCGCAGCGTGACCGCGTGGCTGGCGACCACCTGGACGGGTGGTTCCGCCTCCGGTGCCAGCCGCAACGTCGTGGGAATGAACTGGATGCGCCCGTTCTCGAGCGGCCGCATCAGGCGCAGGAAGACCAGCTCGGCGTCCCCGTCCGGGCGGAAGTTGAGCGGCAGGCTGCGCTGTCCGGTGGCGAGGATGCGCCGGTAGTTGAGGATCTGCGTCACCCAGGAACCGCCGGGCAGAAGTGCCGCGTACACACCCCGGCAGGCCGACTCCAGGTGTGACGTTTCCAGCAGGTTGACGAGCGTGTTGCCGAGGCAGACGGCGCTCCCGAACTTCTCACCGACGGCCTCCTGCAGGTGCGTGAGGTCGGCGCAGACGAACTGCGCGGCGGCGTCGCCGGCCTGGCGCTGCGCCTCGTCGATCTGCGCCTGCGAGCGATCGAGGCCGAGCACCCGGTAGCCCCGCCGGGCGAAATGCAGCGCGTGCTCTCCGGTGGCACACCCGAGGTCCAGGATGGAGCGCTCCGGGCCGGCCCCAAACACGGATTCGAGGAACGGCTCCTCCCGCCGGATGCGCTCGGGCCAGGCCACCAGGCGCCTGTACTGCAGGCGCGAGAACGGGTCCTGCGTGTCGGGAGCCTCGGAGGCGGCATCGTCCATCGAGCGCAAGCTCCTTGTGCTCAAGAGGTTAGTGGGAGTCCGCGGCCGCGGCAGGAGCTGCCGTCGGGTGGCCGCGTCCGCGGGCGCCAGCTTTTCGTCGCCGACGGCCTCGCGCAGACGGCATGCGGATGTTATATTTCACGACGGCCGGCAACAAGGAGTCGCGCATGTCGAGGTTCCGCTCGCGTTTGCTCCTCGTGTTCCTTCTCACCTTCGCCTGGGGTCTGGTGGGTTGCGAGGAGGCTCAGGTGTTCGAGCCGATCGAGCGGCTCGAGGACGTGCTCGTCGACTTCGAGCAGATGGAGATCCCGGGCCTGGCGCGCTTCGAGGTCGTGGCCCCGGTGACCGCGGACATGCGTCATCCGCACATCGAGGCCCGCTGGACGAACTTGGAGGCCGAAATCGAGGTGGACGTCTACATCCAGCGGTTGTCCGACTACGATGCCGAGCTGCCTCCATCCGCGATCGACCAGGACAAGATCCTGTGGACGTCGGTGTCCTCGGAAGGGGCCCTGTTCGGCGAGGGCCGGCCGACGTCGATCGCCGTCCACCCGGCGGACCCGGCGAGGGACACCTGGATTCTGTTCTTCTACAACCCCAACGACCCGAGCCCGGCAAACATCGCCAAGCTCTCCGCGACAGTGAAGCTGACCTTCTTCCAGTAGTCCCGGGCGAGTTCTCCACCGGCCTCAGCGCAGGGCGCCCGCGCGCCTCCAGCGCAGTTTGCTGCGCCACGCGGCATGCGTGTCCCACGACAGGACGATCGCCACGGGGTGGGCGCGCAGCTTGGCGACTGGGACGCTGCCGAAGAAGCGGCTGTCGAGGCTGTTGTCGCGGTTGTCCCCGAGAACGAAGATGTGTCCCTCCGGCACCAGGACGGGCCCGAACTGATCGCGTCGACCGCGCAGGATGCGCGGGTCGAGGTGCCGGGCGCCGGGCGGCATGGGAATCCGCTCCCCGTCCACGAACAGGTTCTTGTCGCGGATCACCACCTCCTGGCCTTCCACCGCGACACACCTCTTGACGAGATCGACGTCGGGATTCGTCGGATGCTCGAGGATGACGAGATCGCCCGGGCGCACTGAGCGCATCCCCGGGGTCCGTAGAGAGGGGAGGCTCCTGGACATCCCGGGGAGCTTCCCGGGAACCAGCGTCCCGAAGCTCCACTTCTCGGCGACGATGACGTCGCCCGGGTAGAGCGTGGGCTCCATGGAGCCGCTGGGGATGTGGTACGCCTGGACCAGGGCGGCGCGCACCAGCAGCGCCAGCACGATCGGAGCCGTGAAGCGCAGGGTGGGCCCGCGCAGACGCCGCAGGCTTGATCGGGGTCGGAGCATCGTGTTCCTCCGGGTCTGGAGTCCGGGTCGCGGGGCTCTCGGCTTTGAACGCCCGGGGGTGGTCCCGGGTTTCAGGGCCCGGTGGCCGGCACGGGACGAGACGGTCGCGTCGTGCCGCAGGCGGCCTGATCCTTGCAGAAACGTACCGGAACTGCCGAGCGAGGAGGAGACGATGTCGGAAAGCTTCGCACGTGGCGCCTTCACCGGAACGCTGTCGCAGGACGTCGTGTTCCCGTATCCCAGCATGGATCCGGAGCAGGCCGAGGTCGTCGAGATGCTCCGCGACTCCATCCGCAAGTACGCCGCCGAGCACATCGATGATGCCCGCATCGACGCCGCCGCGGAGATCCCGCGCGAGGTTCTCGAAACGCTGGCTGGCATGGGCGTCATGGGCATGATCATCCCCGAGGAGTACGGCGGCAGCGGCATGGGCATCACCGCCTACTGCAAGATCCTCGAGGAGATCGCCTACCATTCGGCGGCCGTCGCCGTCACCGTGGGTGCGCACCAGTCCATCGGCATGAAGGCGATCACCCTCTTCGGCAACGAGGAGCAGAAGGCCAAGTATCTGCCGCCGCTGGCGGCGGGGAAGCAGTACGCCGCGTTCGCGCTCACCGAGCCCGGAGCCGGCAGCGACGCCGGCAGCATCGAGAGCACGGCGGTGCGCACCGAGGACGGCTCGGCGTACATCCTCAACGGCACCAAGCAGTGGATCACGAATGCCGGCTTCGCGAGCGTCTTCACGATCTTCGCGAAAACCGAGGTGCCGCGAGCGAAGAACGAACACCAGAAGGTGATCGGCTTCATCGTCACCTCCGACGTCCCCGGCGTCACCATCGGCCCTCCCGAGAAGAAGATGGGGATCCGTGGATCGGAGACGAACGAGATCCACATGGAGAACGTGCGCGTTCCGAAGGCGAACGTGCTGGGCGAGGTGGGCGGCGGCTTCAAGATCGCGATGGGCGTGCTCAACGAGGGGCGTCTGGGGCTCGCCAGCGGCTGCGTGGGCGCGGCGCGCCGGCTGATCGAGCTGTCGGTGGAGTTCGCCAACGAACGCAGGCAGTTCGATCACGCGATCGGCGATTTCGAGCTCATCGAGGAGAAGCTGGCCGACATGGGGCT
>JBHHXQ010000131.1:0-8902 GCA_046757105.1 Candidatus Krumholzibacteriia bacterium | reverse complement strand
GCCGTTCCGGTTCGGGCTCGGCGGCAAGCTGGGCCACGGCCGGCAGTACTTCAGCTGGATCAGCTTCGACGATATCGTGGGCGTCATCCTGCGCGTCCTGGCGCGGGAGCACTTGAGCGGGGCGATCAACGCGGTCGCTCCGGCGCCGGTGACCAACGCGGAGTTCACGCGGGTTCTGGGCCGGGTCCTCGGACGTCCCACCGTTCTCCCCGTGCCGGCCCTCGCCCTGCGTCTGCTGCTCGGTGGGATGGCCGACGAGACGCTGCTTGCGAGCACGCGCGTGCGGCCGCGGGTTCTCCTGGACGACGGCTTCCGTTTCCGGCATCCCGAGGTCGAAAGCGCCCTGCGCTCGGCGCTCGGACGCGAGCCCGGCGCGGGCGGGCCGAGCTGACGGAACCTCGGGTCCCGGTGCGAAGACGATGCAGAGGAGCCTCGGCATGCGACACCCGGTCGGTCTTCTGCTGACGAACGTCGGGACGCCGGATGCGCCGACCCCCGCCGCCGTGCGCCGCTACCTGCGCGAGTTCCTGTGGGATCGGCGCGTCGTCGACCTGCCGCGGCCCCTCTGGTGGCTCGTCCTGCATCTGTTCGTCCTGCCGTTCCGGTCGCGGCGCTCGGCCAGCGCCTACGCGAAGATCTGGGCTCCCGAAGGCTCGCCGCTCCTGCTCGTCGCCAGACACCAGGCCGACGCCCTCGAGAAGACCCTGCGGAACGTCCGCGCCGAAACAGTGCACGTGGCCGTCGGCATGGGCTACGGCAACCCGTCCATACGCCGCGCGCTCGAGGAGCTGCGCGACCGCGGCTGCAGACACGTTCTCGTGCTGCCGCTCTACCCGCAGTACTCCTCACCCACGACGGGATCGACCTTCGACGCGGTCGCCGAGGTGTTCCGGTCCTGGCGTTGGGTTCCCGAGCTGCGCATGGTCGGCGGCTACCACGATCACCCGGCCTACATTGCGGCGCTGGCGAACAGCGTCCGCGAGTTCTGGGAGCGCAACGGCGAGCCGGAGCGGCTCCTCGTTTCCTTCCACGGGCTACCCGAGCGCTACCACGAGGCGGGTGATCCCTACCGAACGCAGTGCGAGCGCACGACGGAGCTTCTCACGGGCGCCCTCGCACTCCCGGCGGAGCGCTGGACGATGAGCTTCCAGTCGCGCTTCGGTCGCGAAGCGTGGCTGCGGCCGTACACGGCCCAGACCCTGCGGGACTGGGGAGGCTCGGGAGTCGAGAGCGCCGACGTCGTCTGTCCCGGGTTCTCGGCCGACTGCCTCGAGACACTCGAGGAGATTGCCATCCAGAACCGCCGGTTCTTCCTGGAGTCCGGAGGGAAGCAGTTCCGCTACATCCCCGCTTTGAACGCCCGGTCCGATCACGTCGACGCACTCGCGAATCTCGTCACGCCCCACCTGAAGGGTTGGACCGCCGATCTGGAGGATCCGGAACGGGCGCCTGCGTCATCGCAACGAGACCTCGCGTCACGCCGTTCGCCCCCACCATGAGAAGAGGGCCGGCGGTCGAGCCGCCGGCCCTGGAGGCGTACCTCCCGAGAGTCGTCGCAGATTCCTTCGTCGATCAGTCGCGTTCCTGCGGGGTGCGGCCGTCGGGCCTCGTGTTCGCCCTGACGAGCTTGTTGTTGAGCTGGACACGGCTGATCAGGACACCCATATGGTCCTCGGCCGTGATCTGGATGAGGGGCGTCTTGCCCGCGTGCTTCAGCGGGACGTTCCACCGGGCCGACAGCGCGTCGACCAGACCCAGGGCGATCGGCTCGAACGACCGTCCGCCGTCGTACGAGGCCTCGACGTCGACCGTGAACTCACCGCAGAGCTCGATGGCGTCCCAGGTCACGAAGTACTGCTTGCCCACCTGGATGCTGGCGTTCTGGCCGGGGCTGGTGAGCTCCACGCGGCGCTCCTCTTCGATGCAGGCCTTCTGGGTGGTGTCCTGGTCCTTCCCACCGTCGCCGACCCAACCCTGCAGATCGTCGCTGTGACCCGTCACCGGCGAGGTCATCGAGCTGTTGCATGCCGCCAGTGCCAGAAGTGTCATCGCCGCGAGGATTACCGTCATCTTCCTGAACATTTTCTTTGCCTCCTTCAGCCGTCCATGGCGCAGTCAGTGACGCCGCGCCGTTTTCAACCACTCCTGGTCGCTCCCTCTTGCACGCCTTGCTCCATCGTGGGGCAATTCGCGCAAGGCGCTGCTGAAGTGCAAATTAACCCTGCGTCGGCGGGTGTGGCCCCCGACCTGGAGTCTGCAAAAAGTGCGGGTCGATCGACCCATCCGCGGCTTCGAGCCCCCGGAACACGACCGCAGCTTGAATGAATTCAAGTGGTTGAACGGGCTCGACGTTTCCTGCGCAGGGGATCCGCAAAGCCTGCGCCGGCGCCGCGGAAGATCGAACACAGGAATGTGGCCGTGCCGGTACGGGACTGGCACCGCGGCGGATCATCCCGGCGGCCGGCCGGCCATACGGCCCTCGGGACGTTCCAACTTGATTACTGGCAACAGGTTGCATATAATCTGGCTGGATCTGCCGACGCTCGTCCACGGGGAACTGCATGCACCATCGATCCGCTGCGTCCATCTGCCACGCGAAGCGTCTGGTGCTGATCTCCGTGCTGCTCGCCACCAGCGCCAGCGCCCAGGGGTCGCTCAGTCCACGTCTGCAGGGGATCTGGGGCGAGCTCGCGCCCGATGAGCGCATCACGGCCTGGGTCTACCTGACGGACAAGGGCGCGCGCGAGCACATGAAAGCGCGTGTGCCCCCAGATGTCGTCAGCCAGCGCTCGCTTCGCCGTCGACTCAAGGTGAGACCTCCGGACCAGGTCGTCGACGCGACCGATCTCCCGGTGGACGAAGCGTATGTCGGAATCATCGCAGAGCACGTGGAGCGCGTGCGCCAGCGCTCGAAGTGGTTCAACGGCGTGAGCGTCGAGGCCACGCGCGCTCAGCTGGAAGAGCTGCGCGCACTGCCGTTCGTACGCGAGATCGATCTCGTCACGCGTTTCCGGCGCGTCGATCCGCCCGCGCCGCCCGCGGAGGAGGTCGCCCCGGTGCCACCCCCCACGCCCGGCAAGCCCACCGCCTTCGACTACGGCTCCTCGCTCAATCAGGTGCAGCAGATCAACGTCGTCGACCACCACACCCTGGGATACGACGGCAGCGGCGTGGTCGTCGGACACTTCGACAATGGCCACCGGTTGCTCTCGCACGAGGTCTTCGCGGGCATGACCATCCTCGCCACCTGGGACTTCGTCGACAACGATCCGGATCCTGCACCCGATCCGTGGGATCCATCCGGCTTCGGTGCGCACGGCATCCTCACGCTCTCGGTGCTGGGGGGCTTCAAGGAGGGCGATCTCATCGGGCCCGCGTTCGGCGCCACGTACCTCCTGGCGCGCACCGAGAACGACGCCAGCGAGACGCCGCTCGAGGAAGACAACTGGGTCGCGGCCATGGAGTGGGCGGACAGCATCGGCGTCGACGTGACGAGCACATCGCTCGCCTACCTCGACTACGACCCGCCGTTCCCGAGCTGGACATGGGAGGACATGGACGGCAACACGACCGTCATCACGCGTGCATCGGACATGGCGGCCGAGCGCGGCATCGTCGTCGTGAACTCGGCCGGCAACAGCGGCTCGGGCCCCGAGCCCAACACGCTTCTCGCTCCCGCGGATGGCGACAGCGTCATTACCGTCGGCTCCGTGGACAGCGGTGGAAACCGTTCCGGTTTCAGCTCGGTCGGCCCCACGGTCGATGGTCGCATCAAGCCCGACGTCATGGCCCAGGGGAGCGGCACCAAGATGGCCCTCGCCACCGACACCACTTCCTACGGCAACGGCTCGGGAACGTCCCTGGCCTGCCCGCTCGTCGCGGGAACCGCCGCACTCCTGCTCCAGGCACACCCCGCGGCCACGCCCATGCAGATCCGCGACGCGCTGCGCTCGACGGCGAACCTGTCCACGTCACCAGACAACCTGATGGGCTGGGGAATCATCGATGCGCTCGCGGCCCACGACCATCTCAGCACCACCGACGTCACCGAGCCGCCCGTACCGACGGCGTATCGACTGTCGCGCAACTTCCCGAACCCGTTCAACCCGGGAACCAAGATCCGCTACGAGCTGCCCGCACCCTCTCACGTGACGTTGCACATCTACGACGTGCGCGGCCGACTGGTCCGCAGCCTGCTTGCCACATCGCAGCCGGCCCGGGTGCACGAGGTCGACTGGGACGGCCTGAACGACGGCGGCGAGAGCGTCGGCTCCGGCACCTACTTCCTGCGCATGCGCGCCGTGGGCCTGTCGGGCTCCCGCGTCTTCATCGACACGCGCAAGCTCTCCGTCATCCGCTGAGAGGGATTGGCCCCCCAGCGACACCTGCATCGCCCCGACCGCCCAGGCCCTGGGGGAGACGCCACTCCCGGTCGCGGTCGGGTTGTGCTAGATTCCGGCCGATCACACGCGGCGCTCTCGCAGCCGAGTCGTACCCGACCGAGAGGCGAGAATGGCAACCAGTCCAGTGGGCCCGCGAGGTCCGGCCGGCCCGCACAGCCGTGAGCTCCTGCAAAAGGCGCTGCCGCTCATGCCGGGGGGCGTGAACTCGCCCGTGCGGGCGTTCCGCGCCGTCGGCGGCGAACCGTTGTTCCTGCAGCGCGGCGGGGGCCCGTACGTGTGGGACGTCGACGACCGGCGCTACATCGACTACGTCGGCTCCTGGGGGCCGCTGCTGTTCGGTCACGCGCACCCGCGCATCGTGGAGGCCGTGCGCGAGGCCGCAGGACACGGCACCAGCTTCGGCGCCCCGACCGAGATCGAGGTGCGACTTGCCGAGCACATCTGCGCGATGGTCCCGGGCCTGGAGATGTTGCGGCTGGTCAACTCCGGCACCGAAGCCACGATGTCGGCCGTGCGCCTGAGCCGCGCCTTCACCGGACGCTCGAAGATCGTGAAGTTCGCGGGCTGCTATCACGGACACGGCGACACGTTTCTCATCAAGGCAGGCTCGGGTGTCGCGACCCTGGGTCTCCCCGACAGCCCCGGTGTGACCACGGGCACCGCGAGCGACACCCTCGTCGCCGACTACAACGACCTCGAAAACGTCGCGGAGCTTTTCGACGCCAACCACGGTGCCATCGCCGGTGTCATCCTGGAACCGGTGGTCGGCAACATGGGCGTCGTTCCACCCGCGCACGGCTTCCTCGAAGGGCTGCGCAAGCTCTGCGACGAGCACGGCTCGCTGCTCATCCTGGACGAGGTGATGACGGGCTTCCGTCTGGCACCGGGAGGAGCGCAGGAGCGTTTCGACGTGCGACCGGACCTCTCCACGTTCGGGAAGGTGATCGGCGGCGGCATGCCGATCGGCGCCTACGGCGGGGGCCGCGACCTCATGGAGATGGTGGCGCCGAGCGGACCGATGTACCAGGCCGGCACGCTCTCGGGGAACCCCGTCGCGGTGGCGGCAGGCCTGGCGATGCTCGATCTCATCCACGAAACCCCCAACCTCTACGACGAGCTCGAGAACACCTCGAAGAGGCTGCAGTCCGGCATCGAGTCCCACATCGAGCGACTCGGCATGCAGGCATGTGTCCAGCGCGTGGGATCGATGTGGACGCTCTTCTTCCAGGCCGGTCCGGTGCGGGACTTCGAGGCCGCCATGCTCAGTGACACGGAGCGCTTCGGGAGCTTCTTCCGCGCTCTCCTGCAGCGCGGCGTGTACATCGCACCCTCGCAGTTCGAAGCGTGCTTCGTGAGCGCACTGCACGACGCCGCCGTCATCGAAACGACGCTGGAGGCGGTCGGCGAGGCTCTCGAGGAGACCTCCTCGTGAGCGACCCCCAGGCCGAGAACCTGCTGCTGCGAGCGTGCCGGCGCCGGCCGGTGGATCGCAGGCCCGTGTGGTTCATGCGCCAGGCGGGGCGCTACATGAAGGAGTACCGCGCGATCAAGGAGCGCGCGAGCTTCCTCGAGATGTGCAAGACGCCAGACCTCGCCGTC
This sequence comes from Candidatus Krumholzibacteriia bacterium, assembly GCA_046757105.1. Lineage (GTDB taxonomy): Bacteria > Krumholzibacteriota > Krumholzibacteriia > JBHHXQ01. The sequence continues at coordinate 2,900 of JBHHXQ010000131.1, read as the reverse complement.
GAGATCACGCTGCAGCCGGTGCGCGCGCTCGGCGTCGACGCGGCGATCCTCTTCAGCGACATCCTCATTCCGATCGAGGCCATGGGGATCCCGATCGAGTTCAGTCCCGGTCCGGTTCTGCCGCAGCCGGTGCGCACGCGCGCGCAGGTCGAGGCCCTGCGCGTGCCGGATCCGGAGGAGTCGGTGCCGTTCGTTCTGGAGACGTTGCGACGCCTGCGCGCAGAACTCCCGCCCCAGGTGGCGCTCATCGGTTTCTGCGGGGCGCCGTGGACGCTCGCCAACTACGCGGTCGAAGGCGGCGGCGCCAAGGAGTTCACGCGCATGAAGCGGCTCCTGTACGAGGACCCCGACAGCGGAGAGCTGCTGCTGCGCAAGCTCGCCTCGACGAACGCCGCCTACCTGCGGGCGCAGATCGCGGCCGGAGCCCAGGCCGTGCAAATCTTCGACAGCTGGGCCGGAATCCTCGATCCGGACGACTACGCGCGCTGGGCTCTGCCTTCCGTGCAGCAGATGGTGCGGGAGGTGCGCCGCGGCCCGCGCCGCGACGCCCCGATCATCTACTTCGCGCGTGACCCGGGAAGGTCGCTCGATCACCTCCGGTCGACGGGAGCGGATGTCCTGAGCATCGACTGGCGGTTGCCGCTCGACCGCGCCCGCAGCGCCCTCGGTGACCTCGTCGCCGTGCAGGGGAACCTCGACCCCGCGGCACTCTTCGCGCCGTGGCCCGTGCTGCGGCAGCGAGCCGACGCTGTCCTCGAGCGCGCCGGGAATGCGCCCGGTCACATTTTCAACCTGGGTCATGGCATCCTGCCCGAGACGCCCGTCGACAACGTCCGGCGTCTCGTCGATCACGTCCACGCGCGCCCCGCTTCTGGGTGAGCCGGCGAATCCTGCGCGCGAGCAGGAGCATCTGGTGTATCCTTGCCGGGAATCTCACCGAAGCTGCCCGACGATGACATGAGGGGGCATCATGTGCCCGTTGCGACCGGGCGCTGTCGCGATCCGGCGCTGCAGGCCTCGACGCGCGCCCAGACGCTCGCCGACGGGCTCCTCGAGGTCACCACCTGGGCCTGCTGCCCGCAGTTCCCGACCAGCTTCGCCTTCCTGCCGAGCGGTCCGCTCGAGCCTCTCGACGTCCTCATCTGCGAGAAGTTCACGGGGCGCGTGCAGCGCTATCGCGACGGCGTCTTCCAGGACACGGTGCTCGACCTGGCCGTCAGCGCCTTCGCCGAGCGCGGCCTCCTGGGAATCGAGCTGCATCCCGACTTCGACAGCAACGGCTTCGTCTATCTGTTCTACACCGCGAGCCCGACGGATCAGGACGTGTTGGGTCCGTCCCCGGTTCTCGAGAATCGCGTCGCACGCTTCACCTGGGACGGCAGCGCGCTCGGATCGGAGCTCGTCATGCTGACGTTGCCGGCCCGGCCCAGCTTCGCCCACAACGGCGGCGTCCTGCGCTTCGGGCCGGATGGCATGCTCTACGGCGTGATCGGCAACCTCGGCCGCTACGGGCAGCTGCAGAACATCGCCAGCGGCGATCCACCCGACACCACATCGATCATCTTCCGGATCCAGGACGACGGCACACCCCCGGCGGACAACCCGTTCTTCGGCGCGGGCGGCGCGATGCAGCTCGTGTACGGCTACGGCGTGCGCAACAGCTACGGGCTCGAGTTCGATCCGGTGTCGGGCGTGCTGTGGCAGACGGAGAACGGCCCCTCGGAGTACGACGAGATCAATCGCTTCCTGCCGGGGTTCAACAGCGGCTTCACCCGCATCCTGGGGCCGGAGTCGCGCAGCCCGGCGACCGTCGACGATCTCTGGCAGGCACCCGGGTCGCACTACTCCGATCCGCGCTTCTCCTGGCTCGACAACGTGGCCCCGGCGCCCATCCATTTCCTGCGCAGCGATTCGCTCGGCACCCGGTACCGGAACGACTGCTTCGTCGGCGCCTACAACACGCAGAGCATCTATCACTTCGAGCTCACAGCCGACCGCTCGATGCTCGTCATGCCGGACTCGTCGGTCGAGGACCTGGTGGCGGACAGCGACACGGAGCGCGACCTCTTCCTCTGGGCTTCGGGCTTCGGTGGCGGCGTCGTCTGGCTCGACACGGGCCCGGACGGTGCTCTCTACGCACTCACATTCGACAACGGACGGCTCTTCCGCATCGCCCGAGCCCAGGTCTCCGACGCGGGTCCGCGTGAGGCCGAGGATTTCGTCCGACCCCGTCTCGAGGCCTGGCCCAATCCGTTCCACGCCGAAACGTGGATCCACCTGCGTGGTCACGGGAACGATGCCGGGCAATTGCTCCGGATCTACACGGTCTCGGGACGTGTCGTGCGCACGCTCGAGGGACGCGGCGTCCTCGCCTGGGACTGCACGGACTCCCGTGGCCGACCGGTCGCCCCGGGCATCCCCGCACCTTGGAGAAGAAACTCGTGCGGGTCCGGTGAGCCACATCTTGAGGTAGACTGCCCGGATGCAGATCCGCATCGCGACGTCGATCGCCTTCCTCTCCGGCTTCGTGGCGCTCGGCTACGAGATTCTCTGGGCGCGCCGGCTCTCCGACATCATCGGGGCCACCGCGTTCGCTTCGAGCCTGGTCGTCGGTGTGTTCTTCCTGGCGCTCGCGGCAGGCGCGGCCTCCCTCGGTCCGCTGGCTTCGCGGCAGCGCTCGCCGTGGCGACTGTACGCGCTGCTCGAGCTCGGCATCCTGGTCGCCATCCTGCCGGCCGTCTTCGGAGAACGGCTCTCGGGCGCCCTCGCCAGCTCCTGCGGCGAGATGCTCCTGAACCCCGCGGGAAGCCTGCTCGTCAAGACCGGCCTCGCCATCGCCTTCGTGGCGCCGGCATCGTTTCTGATGGGTGGAACGCTGCCGGCGATGGGGCAGGCGGTCG
>JBHHXQ010000130.1:0-8931 GCA_046757105.1 Candidatus Krumholzibacteriia bacterium | reverse complement strand
ATGGGCTCCGGCATCTACCTCTATCGCCTGACGGCGCCGGGCGTTACACGCACGCGCAAGATGGTGCTGGTGCGGTGAGGGCATTGGTCTTCCCACTTTGAGGGCGATCCACGCGCCGCCCCGACGGACTGCCGCGCCCGTCGCCGCAGATCCCACGGCCGCCCCGATGCATCTCGACGCTTCCGAACGCGGCCCGGAAGATGGCCATAACATCGTGTCCACGAATCAGTTGCAGGATATGGGTGGGCGCCGGCTCGGCGCCAGCCAGCCCGGGGTGTCTGCGGCGACGAGAACGCTCCTCGCGGTCAGAAAGGCGTTGTCATGCCCCGACCCGTCCAAGATACTGCCGTGGATCGCCCCCTGCCCGATTCGAGATGGAGGTTCCTGCTCGCCACGCGTTGTGGATGAGGCGCGCGACCTCGCTCGAATCTCATGCGGACCGCCTCGCCTCGACCACAGGAGGTCGGCATGCGCTCGTTCGACTATCGGATTCGGATCGGCGCCAACCGCATCGCGGTCGTCAGCCTCGAAGGGGACGTGGACAGCCTGACATCCTTGAAGCTGAGCGAGGCGATCGACTCCATTCTGCAGCAGGGCATCCATCACATCGTCGTCGACCTGGCGCACGTGGGCTACATCAACTCTGCCGGCTGGGGTGTCCTCTTGAGCAAGCTGAAGGAAATGCGCCACCCGCAGGGCGGCTTCAGGCTGGCGGAAATGGCCCCGGACGTCCATGAGGTGTTCGCGACACTGGGGATCGGCGAGGTGATCGAGGCGCACGACAGCACCGAGGAGGCGGTCTGTGCCTTCGAGGCCGATCTGGCAAAGACGAAACGCGGCAGCTGAAGTGCCGTTCCGCTCCGCCGGCGAAGCCGTCGCGGAACGAGCCCGAATCTCCGTCCATACGGATGCAGACAGCGCCTGCCCGCCGCGGCGCCCGGAAGCCACACGCACCGGCCTGCGACCCCCGGTCCGCGCGGCGGCGTTCGCTGCCATCGTGCATCTGCTGCTGGCCCCGAACGTCAGCCCGGCCTGGGCCGGTGATGGCGAGACCACCTGGACGAGCTGGTCCGTCGCCGATGGGCTTCCGGATCGCGACGTCCGCGTCGTCTTCGAGGACCGCGAGAGAAACATCTGGGTGGGAACGCGTGGCGCCGGCCTGGCCCGCTTCGACGGCGACGGCTGGACGACCTGGACGCTGGCGGACGGGCTCGCCTCGAACGGTGCGATCTCGATCGAGGAGGACAGCCTGGGCCACGTGTGGTTCGCCGGCGCCGGGGTGAGCCGCTTCGACGGCCGGAACTGGAGGGCTTGGACGCACGCGGACGGGCTGCCCGGGCCGGTCGTGTTCTCGATCTACAAGGATGAGGATGGCAGGCTGCTGTTCGCGGCGGACGGCGGCGTCTGCGAGTTCGACGGCCAGCTCTGGAAGGTCCTCTTCAGCACCCGCGACGGCCTGCCGCACCAGGTCGTGCATGCCGTCCTCGAGGACAGCGCCGGTCGCTGGTGGTTCGGGACCCGCAGAGGTCTGAGCCGCTTCGACGGCGAGCACTGGACCACCTATCTTCCCGACAAGAACATTCGCGGCATTCTCGAAGACCGCTCCGGAAACCTCTGGTTCGGCACCGCACGCAACGGAGTCATTCGATTCGACGGCTCCAACTGGACGACCTTCAAGCAGCGCAGAAGCATGATTCCAGAGATCGTCGACCATGCAGGGCACGTGTGGTTCGCAACCGATCGAGGCGGCGCCTTCCGGTTCGATGGCCGCGGCTGGACGCAGTACACTTCCAAGGACGGGCTGGCCGCCAACATCGTCTTTTCGATCGTGGAGGACCGCGAGCACGACGTTTGGTTCGCGACCGCCGGAGGCTTGAGCAGGCTCATGCGTGAATGAGGGTCGTGGGCTCGCAGGTGCCGGGACGGAGCCGTCCTCGCACGTCACGCAGCCTCGCGTGGCGCTTCGCCACGCGATCGGTCACGATCATTGCTTCCCCCTGCCGAACGAGTCTCGACCCCTCGGGTCGGGCTCGGAGCCGTGTTTCTGGAGACCTTTCCGGTTCTTTGAATCCTTCGGGTGCTCGGCGTACCTTCACGCTGAATTGCATCCTGCGCCGAGAGCCCACCTCGGAGAGGAGAGCATGCCGCGAGTCCTGGTTGTCGAGGACGAGCCCAGCCTCAGCCTGCTCTGCCGGCTGGAGCTGGAAGACGAGGGCTTCGAGGTCAGAACAGCTGCCGACTCGACCGAAACAGAGAAGATCTTGGAGACGTGGCTTCCGGACGTCGTCATCCTCGACATCCGGCTCGGCCCCGAGAGCGGCCTGGACCTGCTGCGTCAGCTCACACGAGAACATCCGTCGATTCGGACCATCCTCTTCAGTGGGTACTCGGGGTTCCAGGAGGACTTCTCCACCTGGCTGGCAGATGCGTTCCTGATCAAGAGCGTGGATCTCTCGGAGCTCAAACGAACGGCCCACCGGCTCCTGGAGACACGCCCTGCGATCGATCGCAATCTGCAGCCGGCAGAGGCGCCACAGCCGATGGGGCTGCGCGCCTCGCACGACTGAAGCCATCAGCGCAACGTCCTCGGGACGAGCTTCGACCCGAGTCGATGGAGGTGGATGAGCTACAACAAGGGATCCGGGCGGTTGTCGCAAAGACCATAAGGAGCTTCCGACACCGTGCAGAGTCCTGGTGCAACGCCGGGAGCGATCGACCACTCGTCGTTGGTGTACGGACGCAGTTCGACTGCGGCTTCCGCGGCCGCCCAGCTCGAGCGCCGGCGCACAATCGCCTCGAATGCGATCGCGTGCTGTCCTTCCTGGTGCGCCGACCTCATTCCTCGAGGCACCGCGGAGGCGTTACCGGTGGCCCCGCAGACACCGCCCGGTTCCTTCATCCATGCGGTTGCTCCGACCGACGCTCCCGGCCGATCCCGGTTCGAGCGCCGAGCCTGCGATCACGCAGCCAAGGCTTCCCCCATTGCCATTCGGGTCCGCATCGACGCGGTTTCGTCAAGCCACTTTAAGACCATTTTAGTCTTTTGACTTCAGCGTTGACACGCGAGCCTCTCACCGGATATAAAATACACAGCAGGTCGTTGGAGTTGAGGATCCACTACTCCACTTTTGCCCGGCCAAGCGGATCTGGGGTTCGCGATGAATCGATGGCTCCCGGAGAACATTGCGAGCTACGGGGACCGTGTCGACGGGGTGATCGAGCTCATCTTCTGGATCGTGGGGGCCTGGTTCGTCCTCGCGATGGGGCTCCTGCTGTTCTTCGCGATCCGCTACCGGCAACGCAGCAACCGCCGAGCCGCCTACGCCCCCGCCCGCAACCTGCGCGGCATGGCGTTCGTCCTCGTGCCCGCGGCGGTGGTCCTCGCATTCGACCTCGGGATCGACGCCGCCAGCACCGGGGCCTGGGACCTCATCAAGGTCGAGCTCCCGGAGCCCGACATGGTGGTCGGGGTGCGCGGCAAGCAATACGTGTGGACCTTCGTCCATCCTGGACAGGATGGGATCCTGGGGACCGCGGACGACGTCGAGGAGCAGAACAACCTCCACGTCCCACGCGACGCCGTGGTGCAGTTCGAGCTCGAGTCCGAGGACGTCATCCACAGCTTGTTCATGCCCAATCTGCGCCTGAAGCAGGACGCCGTTCCCGGCCGCCTCATTCGCGGCTGGTTCAAGGCCACGCGAGAGGGGATCTACCAGATCCTGTGTGCCGAGCTTTGCGGAATCGGCCACACCAACATGCGTGGCTGGCTGCACGTGCACAGCGCCGACAGCTACCAGGAGTGGCTCGAGGAGCAATCCGAAAACCGCCTCTAGGAGACGTCCATGCACGAAACCGATCTTTCCCACGATCCCGGCTTCTGGCGTCGATACGTTTTCTCCGCCGACCACAAGACAATCGCCAAGCAGTACCTGCTGACGGGACTGCTCATGGCCATCCTGGGCGGCTGGCTCGCACAGGGGATGCGCCTGCAGATCGCCTGGCCCTACGCGGACATCCCGGGCTTCGGTGTCATCGAGCCCGGCCGATTCAACTCCTTCGTGACCATGCACGGAACCATCATGGTCTTCTGGGTGGCCATGCCCATCTTGCTCGGCGGCTTCGGCAACTTCCTGATTCCGCTCATGATCGGCGCGCGCGACATGGCGTTTCCGCGGCTGAACATGCTGTCCTACTGGACGTTCCTCGCCAGCACCGTGGTTCTGCTCGCCTCGTTCTTCGTCGACGCCGGGCCGGCGGCCGGCGGCTGGACGTCGTACCCGCCGCTGTCGGCCAAACCGGGATTCACGGGCGTCCACCTGGGAACGGATCTGTGGATCCTGGCGGTGGCGCTGGAGTTCGCCTCCATGCTCATGGGCGGCGTCAACTTCCTGACGACGACGGTGAACATGCGCGCGCCAGGCATGCGCATGATGGACCTGCCCATGGTCGTGTGGATGGAGCTCGCGGCATCCGTGCTCTTCATGCTGTCCGTCGGACCGCTCATCGCGGGCGCCATCATGCTGCTTCTCGACCGCAACGCCGGCAGCGGCTTCTTCAACCCCGAGGCCGGCGGCGATCCGCTGCTCTTCCAGCACCTCTTCTGGTTCTTCGGCCACCCGGAGGTCTACGTCATCCTGCTGCCCGGGCTCGGCATCGTCACCGAGGTGCTCACCAACGGCTCGAGGAAGACGCTGTTCGGATACCGCATGATCGTCTACGCGGTGTTCACGGCCGGAGTCCTGAGCTTCGTCGTCTGGGCGCACCACCAGTTCGTGAGCGGCATGGACCCGCGGCTGGCGGTGCCCTTCGCGCTGACCACGATCCTCATCTCGGTGCCGTTCGCCGTGGTGCTCTTCGGCATGATCGCGACGCTGTGGAGGGCGTCCATCCGCTACTCGATGGCGATGCTCTTCGCGGTGTCGACCGTGGCGATGTTCCTGATCGGTGGCACGACGGGCATCTTCCTCGGTGTGGCGACCTCCGACATCTACTTCCACGACACCTACTTCGTCGTCGCGCACTTCCACTACACGCTGTTCCCGGCCACGATCCTGGGGATGCTGGCGGGCATCTACTTCTGGTTCCCGAAGATGTTCGGCCGCATGATGAGCGAGGGGCTCGGCAAGCTGCACTTCTGGACCACCCTCGTCTTCTACAATCTGACCTTCATCCCGCAGTTCCTCCTGGGGATCGCCGGGCATCCGAGGCGGGTCGCCGATCCGTCGCAGTTCGAGCTCCTGCTGCGTGACATGCAGCCGTTCAACGTGGTGTCCACGATCGGAGCCATCGGCCTTCTGGCCGTGCAGCTGGTGTTCATCATCAACTTCTTCTGCAGCTTGCTTCGCGGTCGCGCCGCGCAGCGCAACCCCTGGAACGCCACGACGGTGGAGTGGCTGACGCCCTCGCCGCCCGGACACGGGAACTTCGAAAGAGGAGTGGCGGTGGTACGCGGCCCCTACGAGTACAGTCCGCCCGACACGGAAGAAGACTGGCTCCCCCAGGGTGTGCTGCAGGCAGCACCCCTGCCCGCGGGCCCGGGGCCGCTCTCGACTTGAGGTGATCCGATGGCGAACTCGACGACGGTTCCGGCTCGAGCGGCGGCAGCTGCCTCGACGGCCGCCGCACGTCCGGCGGTCCCCGCCGGCCGCGTGGGGATGTGGTGGTTCCTGGCCTCCGAGGTGGCGGTGTTCGGCGGCTTGATCGCCACCTTCGTTCTCAACCGGATGCGGCATCCCGAGTGGAGCACCGAGGCGGCACACACGTGGTTCGAGATCGGCGTGGTCAACACCGCCATCCTCCTGACCAGCAGCCTGACCGTCGTCCTGGCGCACGCGGCCTCGACGCGCAGGGACCGCACGGCCGTGCTCCGTTTTCTCGGCGCCACCGTGACGCTGGGAGTCCTCTTCCTGGTCTTCAAGGGTGTGGAGTACTCGCGGGAGTTCTCGGAAGGCATCGACCCCGCCACCAGCCTGTTCTGGTCCTTCTACTTCCTGATGACCGGCCTGCACGCCCTGCATGTCCTCGCCGGCCTCGTCGCCATCGGTGCGCTGATGGTGGCCGTCCATCGCGGTGTCCACCTGTACCGGGTGGAGACCGTCGGCATCTACTGGCACTTCGTCGACGTGGTGTGGATCTTCCTGTTCCCGCTGCTCTACCTGGTGCACTGAAGGGGGGCCGATTCGTGACCGAGACCTCGAAAACGGCAGAAGCTCACGTGCGGCATCCGAACTATGTCGGCATCTGGGTCGCACTCGTGGTGTTGTTCGCGGGCTCGGTCGCGTCCGCGTTCCTGGGGGCCCGCACGCTGGCCACGGCCCTGGTCTTCTCGATCGCGGTCGTCAAGGCGCTGCTGGTGATCTCGTACTACATGCACCTGCGCTTCGAGCCCCGCTGGCTCGTGGTGGTCATGCTCTGCGCCCTCACGTGCGTGGTCGTGCTGTTCTTTGGCCTCATCCCGGATATCGTCCATGTCTACGGTGGTTAGCCCGCTCGCTTCGGTCCCGGTGTCCCCGCCACGCTTCCGCGTGGCGTCCAATGCCGTCGTCGGCACGCTGACCTACGTCACGACGGCCATCATGTTCTTCGGCGGCCTGATCAGCGCGTACATCGTTCTCCGCGCCGGAAGCATCGCCTGGCCTCCACCCGACCAGCCGCGTCTGCCGGTGGCCGTCACCGGAATCAACACGGCCATCCTGCTGCTGAGCGGCGGCATGGCCGTCGTCGCGGCGGGCGCGAGCGACGCGGTCCGGCGCATTCGCTGGTTGAACGGCGCCGCTGTCCTCGGGGCTGCGTTCGTGGCGGTGCAGAGCTACGAGTGGGTGCGCCTCGTGCACTTCGGCCTGCTCGCCTCCTCCGGCACGTACGGCGCCACGTTCTACACAATCGTGGGTGCACACGCGGTGCATGCCCTGGGCGGTCTCGCGGCGCTGCTCGCCACGTCACGACTCGTCCGGAAGGGCCGCGGCGACCTGACCGCCTGCCTGCTCTACTGGGGTTTCGTCGTTCTTCTCTGGCCGGTGCTCTATGTCCTGGTCTACCTGGTCTAGGCCCCGATGCGGCCGTCCCCGTCGGGCGCCGCGGCGCGCGGGCGCCGGCCGTCGCGCCTCCCGCACTCGCTCGGTTCCCCGGCCGCTGCGAAGCGCGATGGCCGCCCTCCCACTCCTCCTGGCGCTGGGGGACTCCCTCGATGCACTCCGCCAGGCTCTGCTTCCGGTTCCCGCGTCGGCGTGCCCGTCCTGCTCGCCCGGCGACGAGCGCACGCAAGGCGCCTACCTGGCCAGCACCGCGATCCTCTCCCTTCTGCCCTTGCTCATGATCGGCCTCGGTGGTCTGGTTTTCACACGGCTCTCCCGCAAGAGCCGCTCCGCGCGCACGAGCCCCACCCCTCCGCACATCGATTGATCCCCGCGCGCCCCTGGAGCCTCCGGCGTGGTGTCCTCCACGGGGACCGCTGCACGTCGCCGGCGGGGAGAGATCCGACGGAATGGACCGGCCAATCGTGGGCCACTCGGCCACGCCGGCTCCGCCCCACCCGAGGCAGGTCGGCCCGTTCATGAGGAAAAAGGACAGTTCATGACCCAAAAGGGACAGCTCATGAGCCAGAAGGACAGCTCATGCCGGGTTGTGAAGCCAGACTCCGATCTGCGGTCATGAGTGAACGCGCCAGACGGACGGTCCCGGGCTCGGTGATGGCGCACGTGCGGCCGCTCCAACGGCGGAAGGAAACGAACCACGCCTTGAGCGGCCGAGCCGGGGTGCCCTCTCGATCCTTCTTTCCTCGCCCAGAGGTGCGGGGCACAATCGCCCGTGGAGGGGGTCTCGCATCCGAGCGGCATCGTTGCCCGGCGAGTCCTGCTCTCGGCGGTCCCGCGCAGAGGTTCTGGAAGGCAAACTGGGAGGCTTGATGAAGCGCTTTGCCTACTTCTACTTCATGGCCGACAAACCACGCGAGATTCAGGAGGCCGTTCCCAAACACGTGGCCTACTGGAAGAGTCTGGGTCTGCACGAGTATCAGGCCGGGCCGTTCGGCGACAGGTCTGGCGGCCTGATTGCCTTCGGTGCGGGGAACCTGGCCGAAGCCGAGGAACTCGTATGCAAGGATCCCTTCCTCACGGACGGCCTTCTCGCACAACATTGGCTGAAGGAGTGGACGGTCGAGTAGGGCCGTCCGACGCTTGCTGTTGTCGGGCCTGGGCGATTGAGCTGACGCTCGCTTCGACGAGGGGAGTCTCGAGCGTGGCGGATGTCGAAGGCGAAACACGCGGGGAGAAGCAGCCTCTCGCCGTCGAATCCGACCGCCAGACCCAAACGCGTTGGCGGGGTTCGAGCCTGGTCGACCGATTCCGGCGGTGCTGATCGTCATGGCGACCGCCATCGCCGTCCCCGTTCTTGCGGTGTTCACCTTCATGTCGGCCACCTCGACGGCAAACGTCGCACTCGATGATCCGGTCCGGGCTCTGGCGATCGTGTCGGACGCGCGTCGGAGGTTGGTGGAGTCGAGGGCAGCGGGGTGGATTCCGTATCTGCTCCTCGACGATGCGGGGGATGTGCGGGAGCAAGTGGAGCGCGACTGGCAGGCGCTCATCGACGAGCTGCGCCGGGAGGCCCCGAAAAAAGCGCCCACCGCAGCGCTGGTCCGCGATGTCGTTCTGGCGGCGTGGGGAGACGACGAGGCGTCCGCCCGCGCCGCAGCCGAAGCTGGAAGTGCTCGCCATCTGCTACCCCCGGAGCTTGCGCAGCCGCCGGAGTCGACGCCATCTGCCGCAGTGGCCCTCGGCGTCGCCGTGGGCCTGGTCGTGTCCGCTGCCATGCTTGCCGGCATCGTCATCCCGGTGATCTGGCTCGTGCGCCGAGCACCCCCCTCAGGCTCGCGCACCGGCCGGTCCTGGGACGATTCAGTTTCGGCCGCGCCTACGCGGTCTTCATCTGGTC
>JBHHXQ010000129.1:0-8940 GCA_046757105.1 Candidatus Krumholzibacteriia bacterium | reverse complement strand
GAGGCACGTGCATCCGGTGTCATGATGATTCCGATCCCGCGGCCTGGTATCCTCCGGAAGGTCGGAGGGCTGGATGACGCTCGCTCCGTACGGGCCGTCGAGGACGTTCGGATCACGATTCCTCCGGGACAGCCCGTCCAGCCTCCTCCCGAAGGGTCGCGGTACCTCGGGTTCATCTTCGCCCGGGCCGAGACTCCAGAAGCCGTCGAGGAGGCGCTGCGGGCGAGCCACGCGCAGCTCCACCTGACCGTCGAGACGCTGGCTGCCAATCACGAAGCTGCGGCCGTGGCCGCATGCGCCCGGGCAGACGCTCGAGCCCAGTAGGGAGAGTACCAATGGTCACCGTCACCGATGCGGCGAAGAAACAGATCGCCGAGATCCTCTCGTCGCAGGAGGAGAAGGACTACTGCATCCGCCTCGCGATCATGGGTCGCGGCCCGCAGGGATTCGAGTACGAGCTGGCGCTGCTCCGGGAGAAGGAGAAGACCGAGAACGACGTCGCCGTGGAGTGTGGCGCCTTCACGATGCTTCTCGACGCGAAGAGCCTCGACAACCTCAAGGGGGTCACGCTCGACTTCGTGGAGCAGTCGGGTGGGATCGGCTTCAAGATCGACAACCCCAACCCGCTGTGGAGGGATCCCGTGGCGCTGAAGGTGCAGCGCGTGATCGACACCGAGATCAATCCGGGGGTCGCCTCCCACGGCGGGCACGTGGTGCTGCTGGACGTGAAGGCCAACAGGGCCTTCATCCGGCTGGGCGGGGGCTGTCAGGGATGTGGCATGGCGAACGTCACGCTGAAGCAAGGCATCGAGGTGGCGATCAAGCAGGCCGTGCCGGAAATCGAAGAGGTCCTCGACACCACGGATCACGCTGCGGGGGATAACCCCTTCTATCAACCTGCCAAAGGCGGGGAGTCGCCCTTCCCGTGAGCCGCGCCGGCCGTGCGACCTGGGGCGAGCGGCGCGTCCCCGGATCGGATCCGGGTGACGCGGCGCGCACGGCGCCGGGAAGCCAGGGGTAAACCATCTTGTCGCCGTCGGCGACCGCTTGCACGGGCCGCACATCTCGCCGGCGGCTCTGTGTGTCGCGGCGCGGTCCCGCCCGGTCGCGGTCTCCGCGTTCGGGTCCCCTCGGCAGCCCGGCTCGGGCGTCGAACGCTCACCCGCCCGCCGAACCCGTGTCGATCTCCCCCAGGCTGCGGGCCAATCGCAGCCCCTGGAAGTTCCAGCGCTGATGCGGATAGAAGTAGTTGCGATACGTGGCGCGAATGTGCGCGCCGGGCGTCGCGCACGAGCCGCCCCGTTGCACGAACTGCCCGCACATGAACTTGCCGTTGTACTCGCCGAGCGCGCCCGAAACCGGACGGTAGCCCGGGTATCCGGCGTAGCTGCTCTGCGTGTGCTCCCAGACGTCGCCGTACATCTGCAAGAGCTCCGCGTCTCCACAAGCCGGACGCGGGTGCAACGGGCCCGATTCCATGAACGTTCCCTGCACGGGTAGCGCGCGCGCCGCCAGCTCCCACTCGAACTCGCTGGGCAGGCGTCTGCCGGCCCAACGCGCGTAGGCGTCGGCCTCGTAGTAGCTCACGTGGACGACCGGTTCGTCCTCTTCCACCTTCTGCATGCCGCCCAGCGTGAACTGATGCCACTCCCCGGCGATCTTCTCCCAGTACAGGGGCGCCCGCCATCCTTGCTGCTGCACGGTCGCCCAGCCGTCCGCGAGCCAGGATGCGGATCTCTCGTAGCCACCGGCCTCCATGAACTCCAGATACTCCCCGTTCGTCACGCAGCGGTTGGCGAGCGCGAAGGGCTGCAGATACACGCGGTGACGCGGCCTCTCGTTGTCGTAGGAGAAACCGCCGCCGTCCGATCCGAACGCGTACACGTCGCCCGCGTACTCGACCCAGCACAGCCGCGGCGGCCCCGCCGGCCTGCCTGCGGGCCGCTGGCGATACACCGGAGGCAGCGGGTTGCGGGAGAGGATGTGCTTGATGTCCATGAGCAGCAGCTCCTGGTGCTGCTGCTCGTGGTGGAGCCCGAGCTCGACACGGCGGTGCACCTCGGCTCGCGACTTCTCGTCGGCGTCGTGCAGAAGCTCGAGCATGCGTTCGTCCACCCGGCAGCGATAGGCGAGGGTCTCCCGCACGGTGGGGCGCGACAGCAGGCCGCGCTGCGGGCGCGGATGCGGATCGCCCACCGCGAGGTAGTAGGAGTTGAACAGGCCGCGGTATGCCGGCTGCACCGGCTCGTATTCCGGCACGAACTCGCACAGGAGGAAGGTCTCGAAGAACCAGCTCGTGTGGGCCAGATGCCATTTCGGCGGGCTCACGTCCGGCATCGACTGGATGACGTAGTCCTCGGTTTCGAGCGGCTCGCACAGCGACACGGTGGCCCGCCGGACCTCCAGGTACCGGGCCTGAGCCTCGGTGTGCGTGACATCCTGGCGACTCCTCATCTCTTCGGACTCCTTCTGGAAAGTCGGCCTGGCGCGATGCCCCACACTCTCCAGACATCGCGGTCGACCGAGCACCCGCTCATCTTAGGGGTTCGGGCTCGCCGAGAGAACCGTCCGCCGGGTTGGCGGGTTCGCGCAACTTCGCGGCTGCGGTGCTCACCGCAGAACTCACGCGGACCGGGCCGCGGTGTGGTCTTCCACGGCGTACTCCTCCGCACCCGAAGCCAAGCCCGCTCCTCGAGCCGCCGCGGAGAACGCCGGCCTGGCGGTCACGGGGACCGGGACTCCTCACGTGGCCATGCCCGCAGCCCCCGCCACCGGGACCACGCGCTGCGTCGCGATCCCGTGCGCGTCGAGGGTCTCCTTGATCGCGCGCGCCAGGTCCAATCGCACCAAGCCGTAGTCGGTTCTCCTCACCCAGATGCGCACCAGCAGGTTGACGCTCGAGCCCGTGAACTCCTGGGCGGCGACGAGCGGTGCCGGTGCGGACAGAACGCGGGACTCGGCCTCGACCAGACCCTCCAGCAGCGCCTTGGCCTTCTGGATCGAGGTGTCGTAGGCGAAGCCGACGTTCAGGTCCAGGCGGCGGGTCTCGTACTCGGAGTAGTTGGTGATCGTGCTGCCGAAGACCTTGCTGTTGGGGACGATCATCTTCACGTTGTCCGGCGTGGCGAGAACGGTCGTGAAGAGCCGCACCTCCTTCACGGTCCCGGAGATGCCCGCAGCCTTGACGGAATCCCCCACCCGGAACGGCCGGAAGACGAGGATCATCACACCGGCCGCGAAGTTGGACAGCGAGCCCTGCAGCGCCAGCCCCACGGCGAAGCCCGCGGCGCCCAGGACCGCCACCAGCGAGGCGGTCTCGATCCCGAACTTCTTGAGTGCCGCAACGACCGCGACCGCCAGGACGAGGTAGTGGACCAGGTTCCCGACGAAGGTGCGGATGGTGGGGTCCACACGTGCCCGGGTCATGAGACGACGGGCCGTCCGGCGCCCGAGCCCCGCCAGGATCCGACCGACGATCAGGATGAGGATGGCGCCGATGACGCCCAGGCCGTAGTCGGTCACGAGGACGACCATCCGATCGGTGACGTTCTCCAAGACAACCTCCTTCCGGTTGAGCCAGTGCACTCTGTCCCAGGGGATCGGCTGGATGCAAGCTCCTGGACGGTGCGGCACGAGGCACGCAGGGGCGTGTGGCGGCCCCGGAGGCAGCCACCGTGACGCGAGCCGGGATTCCTGCTAGTCTGGGAACATGAACGAACCGAGCGGCCTGATCGCCTCCGGAGGTCCCGAACGCATGGGCATCGCTGCCGTCTACATCGATGGGGGCCATCTGGACCGTGTGGTCCGGCACGAGTTCTACGGCCCGGAGGAAGAGAACGACTACGCGAGGATCGACTATGCAAAGCTCGTCGACTTCATGATCCGCCCCCACGAACTCCTGCGCGCCTATTACTATCATTGTCTCCCGTACAGGAGCAGGGTGCCGACGGATGAAGAACTCGACTATCACGACAAGCAGCATCGTCGGTTCACGAGGATCAACTACCTCCCCCGGTTCGAGTGGCGGCAGGGCTACCTGGCCTACCGTGGCAGGAACGCGGCGGGAAAGCCGATCTTCGAGCAGAAGAAGATCGACTGCATGCTTGCGGTCGACATGACCCTCCTGGCTCTGAAGGGCCGAATCACGCATGCCTATCTTCTCGCGAGCGATCGGGACTACGTCCCCGTCGTGGAAGCGGTGAAAAACGAAGGCATCATCGTCTGCCTCTGGCATGGGCCCGAGGAGCACGAACGGACCCGCCCGTCACCGGAGCTGAAGCAGGCCTGCGATGACCGCCGCATGTTGACGCGCGACGTGCTGGACCAGGTGCGCCTGGATCCTGCGACGGACGACCTGTAGCCGATCGGTGGCCGCACGCCTCCCCCGGCAAGCTGCCGTCACAGATCGTCTCGACCGCCGCTCCCACTGGGGCGGCAGCGGCTCTCTTGCCCAGCTCTCTTGCCCGGCTCTCTTACCCAGCTCTCTTACCCGGCCAGGCGTGGATCGTGAAGGAGGGAGCCGCGAGAGAGTCGGTCCCCGGGGGGAGGACGACGGCATGCGGCGATTGCGGCCGCGGACCGGCGTGCGAACCGCCGGGGGCCAGCACCGTTCACTGCCGGCGCTCGAGGTCGGCCGCGGCCGCGATGTAGCCGAATGCAGGCCACCACGCGCCCTCGAGGACCTCCGCGAAGATCGCCTTCGCCTTCGCCGTGTCCCCGTTGCACAGGTGCCAGTTGCCGACCCCGTAGCCCTGGGTCGCGAGATCGAGGCCGCTCCGGCTCCCGGGGGCGAGGAGAGACGCCGGCGTCCTGTGGCCCTTGTACATCAGCAGGCGCTCGTGGTAGGCGAAGTTCTCGAGGATCTCCATGTCCGCATGGATCGGCTCCAGGACGGCCCGCGCTTCTGCCTGGCGTCCGAGCCGCCGGTACGTCATGTACAGCCAATCGCTGCTGGCACACAGCATGTCGTCGTTGCCGGAGAACGCCATGCACTCCAGGTAACAGCGCAGGGCGTTCTCGAAATCGCCCTTCAGGTAATACGCCAGCCCCAGATGGTACCAGATGTTCGAATGCGACGTGCTGCGCGGAATGTCGTACGCGTTGGGTGCGCCGTCGGGCTCGACCTCGTCGGGAACGCCGTCGATCAGCGCCGCCGCCTTCTCGAGATCGGCGATCGCCGCGTCGAACTCGCGAAGCGTGACGTAGCGGTGGCCGCGATGCCGGTACAGCTTGTAGGACTCCGGCCACCGGTCGATGCCGCGCGTGTAGACCGCGATCGCCTCCCGGTAGCGTCCCAGATACGCCAGGCGCCGGCCGAGCCAGATGACGCGCTCCGGATCGTCCGGATCCTCCGCGTACGCCGAGCGGGCCCGGGCCAGATCGGCCTCGAGCTTCTGTCTCTTTTCCGCCGCGAGCGCCATGCGGACCAGCGGCTTGCCGAACAGCGACATCGCTTCGACGGCGGCGGGCGTCCTGTCCTCCCGGACGGCCTGTCCGGCCACCGCGATCGCCGAGCATGAGGCCATCGCAACGACCAGAAGCAGAGGTCGACCCGACCCTGCGAGGCACATGTCTCCCCCTTCCGCACGCAGCGGCATCACCGGTCGCGGCCATCCGTTCCCGACCGATCCGGGCGGCACCGCGCCATCACGCCAGGCGTGGCGTCGCGCACCCCCATGCGCCCGGCAGCTACTGCCCGCGGCGACGTTGCGCGTTCTGCTCTCCCAGAGCGGCGAGCGCGCGCTCGGCGGCCTGGACGAGCGGCTCGGTGCTGAGCGGCGCGCCCACCGCCCGGCGCATCCACAGATCCGGCGTCAGACGACCGAGCTGGCAAACGCGCTCGAACTCCGCCGCCAGGGCCGCGGAGTGGAAGTGCTCCTCCAGCTGGAACGCGATGAGATGGCCCAGCGGGTAGTTGGCGAGGTACAGCGGATAGGCCAGCATGTGCGAGTAGATCCCCAGCAGCACCGACCGCTTGCCGCCCATCAGCGGGCCGAAGGTGCGGTCCCAGACGTCCTCTGCGATCCGCACGGTGGCCTCTCGCAGCTCGCTCGCCGTGGCCTCGGGATGCTCGTACATCCATTCCCACACCGCGATGTCCACGAGCGACACGGCACCGATCTCGCAGGATCCCCAGAAGGCCTCGAGCGCCAGCAGATGTCGCTTCTCCTCGCTCGGCCTCGCCAGCCCGAGAAGCTCCAGATCGCGCTCCTGGAAGACGAAGGCCAGAGCCTCGGTGAACGCATTGCCCGGCACGCCCTGCAGGAGCGTGTGATCGATGGTGTTGAGCGAGAACACCTGCTCGACGTTGTGTCCCAGCTCGTGCACGGCGATGTTGTAGCCCTTGTAGTCCATGCCTTCGCGGCCGACGCGCGTGCGCAGGTGCGCCTGATCGTCACGCCGCGCCGCTCCCATCGCGTGCCCGGCCCCGCGCGACGGGTCCACGGTGATGTGCGAGGCCAGCATCCGCGCGGTCCCGTCGCTGAAGCCCAGAGCCGCGAGGATGCGCGGGATGTCCGATTCGAAAGCCGCCGAGGTCGGATAGCGCTTCTTCATCACGGC
Organism: Candidatus Krumholzibacteriia bacterium; assembly: GCA_046757105.1. Taxonomy (GTDB): domain Bacteria; phylum Krumholzibacteriota; class Krumholzibacteriia; genus JBHHXQ01. The sequence goes on along the minus strand of JBHHXQ010000129.1, from coordinate 2,379 downwards.
GTCGAGCTCGGCCTCGCCGAACTCGGCGCGCGGCTTGAAGCCCGCGTACCAGATGTCGAACGGCTCGAGCTCGCGGCCCAGGCGCGCGGCGATCAGATTGGCCACGGCGCGGGCGGTGGGCGTCTTGAACAGGCCCTCGAACATCTCCTTCACCGCATGCACCGGAATCTCGCGTTCGGCCTCGAAGCTGCGCGCCAGGGCCGTGGGAGTGTCGGGCGTGTACAGGTCTACCTTCCGCATGGCGTGGAAGATGTCGAGGAGCATCTGGTAGCGCGTGTCGAGCTCGGGCGCGCTCGAGGTGGACGCCACGGCACTCGGCGGCGGCTCGACGTCCCGGACGTCCGACGTCGTGACGGTGTTCGATTCGGGCGCCCAGTCGACGAGGGGGTTGTTGATGGCCCCCGCGGGAATCGTCTGCCGGACGATGTGCTCCATGACGGTGGTGATCATGCGCTGCTTCTGCAGCCCGTCCGGCTGCGCGTAGCGCGACTTGAGCTCGTCGCGCAGTCCCCAGTGACTGATCAGCCGCAGGCCCTCGGGAAACACGCGCTGGCCGTCCTCGGTGAGCCAGTGGTGCAGGTAGAGGTTGTAGTCGGCGACGTACGCGTCGGCCTTGGATGTGGCCGTGCTCACGGCCTGGCGTGCCGCGGCCGGAACGCGATCCTTGAAGCGCCCGACGAGGCGCACCTCGGCCCAGCGCCGGCGCGACCAGCCGGGTCCGCGCTCGAGGCGCTGCGCGAGCGTGCTGGCTTCGAAGTTGAGAAGCGCGACGAAGGCGACCTTCGACGCGAAGAGATCGTCACCCACGTGCGCGGAAGGATCGTACGCGGCCAGCAGCCGATCGACCGGATGCACGGGGCCGACCTCCTCGTCCATGTAGTGACGCAGCTCGCGCCCCATCGAGACGAAGTGACCATCGATCATCTCCATGGCGTACTCGAGGTGCTCGAACGTGGTGTCGATTGCCTCGGGGGCGACGAGAAAGTTCTCGACCGCGAAGTCGACGAACGCCTGCGTGTCGCCGTCCTCGGCACGCCACATCCGGGCGGCCTGGTGGACGCCGGTGCGGATGCGGCCCGCGTGTTCCTTGCCGTGGATCTCGAGAAGACGGTCCACCGCCCGGTCCCGGGCGGCCGCGGCATCGAAGTCCGCGGCGCTCGCCATGCCGGCTCGGAGCGGGATCAGCAACGAGCCGAGAACCACGAAGATCGGCACGAGAGCGAAACGATGCGCGCGCATGGGGCCTCCGGAGTGCGGGAGTGATTCGACGAGCTCGGATGCCCATCAGTGTAGGGCATGCCGCCCGGACGATCGAGACCCTACCGGCGAGCTCGCCGCATGCCGCGAGCCGACTTCCGGTGCCCGTGGCTCCGGACCTTTGAAGGTACCGTGGGATCGTTCAGCGCCTCGAAGCTGTAGTCGGACTCGTGCAGGTTGGAGATGCTGAACTCGAATCCCCTGAACCCCGAGTGGTACGACTCCGGATGCATCTTGAAGCCGACGTAGAGGTCCTTCGTCCCACCGGCCAGAATACCCGAAGTGCGCGTCATCCCCATTTCGTTGTCGACGCCGATCGAGTCATCGATATTCTGACAGTGGGCTCGCCAGACTGCTCCAGAAACCGTCACGCAAACCAGAAGAATCCGCAAGGCGGCATGCATGGTCCGCCTCCCGCGGTTGCCTTCCGGAAGGGGACTTCGACCACACACACCCGACCGGCCAGCAAGCCCATCCCACCCAGGAACACGCTCCTTGCGAAACCTCCACTCATTCGCGCTTCGGGACGAGGCCGCGGGTCGTGGAGACGGCTGCCACTTCAGACTGACGCGCTCCACGCTTGGGCGAACCTTCCTGTCGGGCGCGTTCATCGGATCCGGGGATCGGGACCGGATCAGCCGAGGCCGTGTCGCCGCGGCTCGCGACGGGGTCCAACTGACCCCCGGTGGGCTCTGCTCAGCAGAACCACGATTCGGTGAGGCGGGGTGGGCGCGGGTGGCGGCGCCGGGGGGCGGCGCCTGAAGATCGGGTGAGGAGCCGGATGCGGTGGAAGGTGACGTACGCATCCTCGGCGTTCTCGGCTGCGTCCTCGACCGTCCGGGCGGCTTGTTCCTGCAACGCGTCCATGCGTGGATCGGGGTGCGTCCATCGATGCGTGAGGTGCTCCTCGTCGAGGGGCCCGAGATGGGGCTGCATCTCGAGGTGCTCGAGGAGCAACGAGCCCGGAGGGACCAGGAGCCGGATCGTGTACTGCACCGGATCGACGTGGTCGACGAGATCCTCGCTTTCGACGAAATCCAGGATCTCCACGAAGTCGTCGAACGTCGACCAGGGTGTGAAGGGCAGGAGCGAGGGTCGCATGGCGATGCCGGCATCGCGCAG
>JBHHXQ010000128.1:0-8943 GCA_046757105.1 Candidatus Krumholzibacteriia bacterium | reverse complement strand
CTAAATGGATATCCCCCTCGGGGGTTTGGGAGCGGGAGGCGTTACAGCCAGGTGTCGGTGGGGAGGAGCTCGAACGGGACGAGGTCGCGGTCGGCGGCGTAGCGGATGAGGTTGCGCATGCCGCCTCGGAAGTTGTGTGCGGCCAGCCCCGCTTCGCGCATGTGCTCGGCGAGGTAGGCGCTCTTGAGCCCGAACTGGCAGTACAGGACGTATGCGCGTCGCCTGTCGAACTCGTCCAGGTGCTTGAGCGCGTGGCCCAGGTCGACTCGTGCGGCGCCGGGGTAGTGCCAGGCGGTGAAGGACAGCTCGCCGCGCAGATCGAGAACGGCGGCCCCTTCCGGGATCTCGTCGATCTCGAGATCGTCGATCGCCCAGTCCTCTTCGCTCAGCCTGCGGGCCTTGAGGACGCGGCGATCGGAGAGGAGCGCGTCGAAGTCGAGCTCGACCTTGGCCTCCTCCTCGGCGACCTCGAACGGCTTTGCGGCGACGGCGGGCTTGTTGGGCACGATGGCGCAGTACTCCTGGACGGTGGCGGAGAGCTCGCAGGTGCCGACCGTGCGGCTACGTTCGATGATCTCCTCCTTGTCCAGGCCGAGGAGCGGACGCAGAAGCGGCACATCGAGTCGCCCGTCGAGTGCCCTGAGGTTCTTGAGTGTCTGCGACGAGACCTGAGCCAGCGCCTCGCCGGTGACGATCGCCTGCCCGCGAGCTTCCCGCACCACGTGCTGGGCGGTGCGGTACATGAACCGCTTCAGGACCAGCTGCCACATCGACGGGCGACAGCTCGCGCGAATCTTCTCGACCACGTCCTCGAACGGCACGATGTGCACGTGCGAGCGGCTGCCGTAGCTCCAGCGCCCGGCGAGCACGTGCAGGACGCGCAGCGCGCCCTGTGTGTGGACGGGGCCGCCGAGGCGGCAGAAGACGTAGTCGAGCCCGACGCCTCGGCGCATGACCATCCACGACGCCACGGCCGAGTCGAAGCCGCCCGAGAGCAGCGCCACGGCCCGACCCTCGCTTCCCACCGGCAGGCCGCGCCAGCCACGAATCGAATCACAGAAGAGGTAGGCCTTGGCGTCCCGAACCTCCACGTGGCACGTGACGTCGGGATCGTCGAGCTGCACCTTGCCATGAGGTGCGAGCCGCGCGCCCAAGGCCACCTCGACGTCGCGCGAGCGGAATCCGGCGCGTCCGGCGGTGCGCGCCCGGATGGCGAAGGTCCTGCCTTCCATCCTGGGCCTGAAGTGCGGCGTGGCTGCGTCGACCAGGCGATCGAGGTCGGTGGCATCGCGCTCCTCGACGCGTGACAGCGAGTGCACGCCGAAAACACGAGGTGCCACATCTTCGACGCGCGCGTCATCCGACTCGACGACGAGGCGCACCCATCCCGGCTCCACCGTGGCGGCGATCCCCTCGCTCCGGAAGGCGTCGCGCAGGTTGTCCACCAGCATGCGCATGAAGCGCCGCCGGGTGCGGTCCGCCTTGGTCGTGATGTCCGGGCTGAGCCGAATCAGAAACTTCATGCACCTCTCCCCTCCACCATTCTACGGGGTGCGGAGGGGGTGGGGAAGTACCGCGCGCAGGGCACGCTACGGCTGCTGCCGCGTCTCGCCGAGATGCATCTTGTCGATGAGGACGTACTCGAGGAGCCGCAGGTGGGAGTCCGGCGCCAGCAGGTGCGGCTCGAATCCGCAGAAGGCACGCGAGTAGTGCGCATCCTGCAGATTCGCCTTGATCAAAAGGAAGATGGGCTGTGCGTCCGCGGTGAGCGGGTACACGATGCCCTCGCTCTCGTCTTCCGGGACACCGCTGACGAAGGTGTACGACACGAGCGTGCGTCCCTCGGGCGGCATGAGAGGAGGAGTCTGTGCCGCCAGGGCGATCGGCATGTTGTAGATCCCGATGTTCGGGCGCCCCGACTGACCCGGTAGCGCCCCCCAGTCGCTCCCCACCACGAGCGCGGGTGCATCGGCGTCGGCGCGGCGCAGGCCGTGGCAGAAGTGGCTCATCCCCTCGCGCGGGACCCCAGTGCCTGCACCCAGATCGAACATCTCGACGCCCATCCTGTAGAGCAGACTCATCGTCCCGACCGAGTCGACGAAAGGATGTGGCTCGATCAGATCGTCCCAGTTCGTGACGTTGATGGGATGGGGAAGGAGCAGGTAGGATTCCGGCAACATCACCGCGCCGGGGCGCCAGCCGTTGATCCACAGCTTGCCGCCGTTCTCCAGATAGACGTTCACGTGGTTGAAGGCCCGCGCGGTGTTCGTGTGGCGATCCGCGAACGGATCGAAGAACCGCGCCACGCGGCGCAGCGCCGTGGCGCACGTCCCCTCGCGGACGCTCCACACGACGGCTTCGTATTCGAAGACGAGTTCGATCGGGAGGTCATTGAACCGGTGCTCGCAGACGTCGAAGATGTCGCGCACCGGATCGAACTCGATTCCAGCCTCGACCGCGAGGGATGTGAGGACCTGCATCCAGCGTTCGTCCTCGCGCTCCTCCTCACCCGAGCCGCGAACGATCGCCGAGGTGTCGTCCACGAACAGGAGTGCACGATTCCGCGTCATCGGGTGTACGGCGAGTTCGAGCGTGGCCTCGGTGACGAGTCCGAGGTCGTCGCGCACCTGCAGCTGGAAGCGGTGGGTGCCCTCTGTGAACGAGCGCTGCGGGGCTTCATGGACGGTCGGGCTCCACCCCTGGTCCCACTCCTCGTCGTCCCAAGGATTGACGAGATCCCAGCCGAAGCGGGAGGCCTCGATTTCCCCGCCGTAGCGCGAGGCGTCGCCCTGCCAGCGAAACTGCAGCTTCTGTCCTGCCGCGACATGCACGCGTACCGGACGCGAGCCGCCGGCGAACCGGGCGGAGCCGAGATCCGACTCCTCGACCTGGATGATGGGGCCCACACCGCGACCGACCATCAGCAGCGCGACGTTGTTCTTCCCTGGTGTCGTCCAATCGAAGACCGGTGTCACCGCTCCCGCTTCGTCCATTGCCTGCACGGCGAAGATGTAGAATCGGTCGTAGGGCCCGCTCCCGATGGGGATCAGATCGCGAACCGTGGCGCGAACACCGGAGCCGTCCTCCGCACCCCAGTCTCGCCACGGGCTCCAATGGAATCGGTCCGGCAGGACGTACAACGAATCCGGGAAGCTCCCGTAGTCGCCCTGTAGGGTCACCGACGACGTGATGAGCGTCCAGCGTGACGAGTCGGGCTCTTGGACCTCGAAGTCGTCGATCGGATCCCGGCCCTTCCAGCGGACGGTGATTGCGGTCGGCCCCAAGAACCTGCGCCCGGCATGCACGGGTGGGGACAGCGCCACCGTGGGCGCGAGCGTCCGGGCGTTGAAGGAGCGATAGTCGGGCGTCGGATCGGGCAGGCGGCGGTCGTCGACGGCGCGGATGAAGAATGCGTGCCAGCGTTCGAAGAGCTGGCGAAGCACGTCTTCTGGCGTTTCACCGGGGACCCGGGCGTGGATCGCGACGCAGCGTGTCGGCCAGAGTGACGAATGTGGAATCCATGCCGGAGGTCGGCGTCCAGCGCGGATCGTCCGGCTCGGGGACCGTGATCGTGACGGGGCTCGTGCCGCCGCTGATGGAGTCGTTGGCAGCAGGGTGGTCCACCATGATGAATTCGAAGTGGTCGACGGCTCCGTCCGGATCCGTCCCGGACCAGGAGAAGTGTACGCGGTAGGAGGTGGCGCTCGTGGAGTCGGGTGGGCCGCTGGTGAGCAACGTCTCGGGCGGCTCGCTGGGGCCGAGCTTCTCGATGGGCTCGGCGCATCCCCCCAGGGCGACGAGCCCGAGAACGAATGGGATGGCGCGCACGATCTCTACCCTCCCATGCGCGATGCTCAAGGCTCCTCGGGGTCTTCTCCGACATGCATGTGCTGCAGGAGCACGTACTCGGCGAGGGCCCGATGCGATTCGAGCGTCAGCAGCCAGGGCTCGAAGCCGCTGATGGCGCGCGTGAAGTTCGCGTCGGCCACGCTGCGCTTGCGCAGCAGCATCACGGCCTGTCCATCCGCCGTGGGCAGCGGGGAAACGATGCCCGAACCAGGGTCCTCGGCCACACCGCTGACGTAGGTGTACGGCACCAGGACGAGGCCTTCGGGTGGAACGAGAGGTGGGACCTGGGACGCCATCGCCGCCGGCATGTTGTAGATCTCGACGTCGGGCCTGCCCGGCTGACCGGGTGGCTCCCCCCACCTGTCACCGGTCTGGAGCTCCGGCGCCTGCGGCTCGTTGCTCCGCAGGCCGCGGCAGTACTGGCCCGGGTTCGGGCGGGCCGAGCCCGGGCCGGCGCCGACGTCGAACACCTCGACGCCGAGCCGGTAGAGCAGGCTGCGAACACCGAGTGAGTCCTCCGGCGGCTGCGGATCGTGCAGATCCATCCAGTGGGTCACGTTCACCGGATCGGTCTCGCTCCCCGGAGCTCGCACGCTGGTCCACACCTCGTGCGCGGGCCGGAAGCCGGTCAGCCACATCCTGCCGCCACTTTCCAGGAAGACAGCGAGATAGTCGGAGTCATCGCGCTGACACGGCGGCCGGCCGCGGTCGGCCGGGAACGCCGCAACGTGATGCAATGCGCTGGCATGGAAGCCCGACCTGACGTTCCACACGATGGCTTCGTAGTCGAAGACGAGAGCGGCGGGGGGCGGCTGCATGCGATTCTCCGCCACGTCGTAGACGTCACGCCAGGGATCGAACTCGAAGCCGGCTTGCCCTGCCAGTACGTCCAGCACGTCGTTCCAGCGCTCGTCCTCGAGCACCTCCTCCTCCGATGCCTCGGGGACCTGATGCGTCGTGTCGTCCACGAGGAGCAGGCTCCGGCTCCGCGTCGGAGCGTGCGCCAGGATCGCGAGTTCGACCGAGGTCACTTCACCCGCGATGTCGCGTGCCTGCACGAAGAAACGCTGCGTGCCGGCTTCGAGAAAGCGCGCGGGTGCCGATCCGGCGTTCGGGCTCCAGTCCTCGTCCCACTCGGCGTCGTCGGCCGGGTTGCGCAGGTTCCAGCCGTAGCGGAAGGCTTCGACCTCGCCGCCGTAGGGCGAAGCGTCGGCCCGCCAGCTGAAGCGAACCGGTAAGCCGGCCATGGCATCGAGCTGCCGGGTGCTGGACGTCCCCACGAACGTGAACGTGCCGAGGGTCGGCTCGTCCAGGATCAGCTGCGGGCCAGCGGCGCCCGCGACACGGACGACCGCGACGTTGTTCCTGCCGGGCGTCTGCCAGTCGAAGACGGGCGTCACCGCGCCCGCCTCGTCCATGGCCTGCACCGCGAAGAAGTAGAACCCGGAGCCTGCGGATTCCCCGGCGCGGCTCAGGCCGCGCACCGTGGCGCGGACGCCTGAGCCGTCCTCGGCATCCCAGCTGTGCCAGGGGCTCCACTCGAAGCGTTCCGGAAGATGGTAGAGCGAATCGGGAAGGCTCTCGTGGCCGGCCGAGGCGTCGATCAAGACCCAGCGGGAGGCGGCCGGCGTTCCCACGTCGAACTCGTCGATGGGGTCCTCACCGCTCCAGTTGAAGACGATCGTCGGCGGTCCGGTGAAGATCTGTCCCGGCTGGATCGGGGGCGCGAGAGCGACCGTCGGTGCCAGCGTCCGGGCGTTGAACGAGCGGTAGTCGGGTGTCGGGTCGGGGAGGCCCCGCTCGTCCACGGCGCGGATGAAGAAGGTATGCCAGCGCTCGAAGTACTCGCGGAGCACGTCACCGGGGGTCTCACCGGGGCCCGGCTGCGGGTCGCGCCCAAGGCTGTCCGCCCGGGTGACGAAGACGGAGTCCATGGCGAACGTCGCGGTCCACCTGGGATCGTCGGGGCCGGGCACGCTGACCATCCGGCCTTCGTCGTCCCGGGGCCAGGGGTGGTCGGCGAGGATCCAGTCGAAGTGGTCGACGACACCGTCCGGGTCGGTTCCCGACCAGAAGAAGTGAACCCGATACGAGGTTGCCGCAGTCGAGTCCGGCGGGCCGCTGGTGAGGGAGGTCTCCGGCGGGTCGTTGGGCCGTTGCTTCTCGACGGCAGCTTGGCAGCCCGAGAGGAGCAACGCGGCGAGAACGGCCAGCAGCGTAGGCATGTCACCTCCTTCGAGGAGGTCGCAGGTCCGAGCGGGTCGCGACGTTCGATCCGTGAAGGGCGGACCCGTCAGGGTGGGGATCCTGGATTCCCTTTGCAAGTAAGGGCCCGGAGGTGGCAAGCGCAAGCGCTCGCACGCTCCAGGCCCGTTCGCCGACTTCGGAGGAAAGTCGGCTTTGGGACTCCCTCAGCCGGAAGTTGGGGCAGGCCGGGCGTGGCCGCAAGTGGAGACTCGGAGGTCCTGAGCCGATTTCAGCCGACGTGTCGGGTCCTCCGAAATGTCGAAGGTGTTCGAGAGCACGCTCTCTCGAATGCTCGCGTGCTCTGTCGGTTTCGAGCAGAAGGCCGGCGTTGTCTGATGTTCATCTCCAGGCTCCGTCACCTCGCCGCAGGCCGCGAGAACGACCAGAGCGGGAGCAGACTCGCCCCCTTGAGCCGTTCCTCGAACTGTGCCTGCCAATCCACACCGACATCCACGTCGCGGCTACGAACAGCCCGCATTCGCGCGAGGCCGACTCCTCTCGAAACTGGCTGCGGCCTCTGCTGGCTGCGGCTCCTGCTGGTTGTGGCCTCCGCTGGCGGCGGCCTCTCTCAAGGCTGCTGCGAAACGTCCGCGAGGCTCAGGCGTTGGAGCAGGACGTACTCGACCAGCGCTTGGTGCGACGCGAGCGTCAGCAAGTACGGCTCGAAGCCGCAGAAGGCACGCGCGTAGTGCGTGTCGCCCAGATCGTGTCGCGTCAGCAGGAACACGGGCTGCCCGTCCGCGGTGGCCGGGTACAAGATGCCGGCATCCGGATCCTCGGGCACGCCGCTCACGTAGGTGTACGGCACGAGGCTGCGCCCCTCGGGTGGTACGAGCGGCGGGATCTGAGCCGCCATGGCAATCGGCATGTTGTAGATCTCGATGTTCGTACGCCCCGGTTGCCCGGGGGGGGGTCGGCCAGTCGGGTCCCGCGAAGAGCTCCGGCGCCTCCGGGTCGACGCGCCGCAGGCCGCCGCAGAATTGGTTCAGCCCGTTGCGCGTGAATCCCGTCCCCGCACCCAGATCGAACATCTCGACGCCCATCCGGTAGAGGAAGCTCGTGGTGCCGGCCGAGTCGACGGTCGGGTGCGGCTCGATGGGATCGTCCCAGTTCGTGACGTTCTGCGGGTACGGCAGGTTGCGGGCTTCCGCGGGCCAGACCAGCCGGGCCGGCGTGTTGCCCGAGACCCAGATCTTGCCGCCGTTCTCCAGGTACAGGCTGAGGGCGTTCGACGTCGGGTGGCCCCAGTTGCGCGGCGCGAACGGATCGAAGAACAGCGCGATCTTGCTCAGTCCGGAGTCCCGTGCGGAGCGCACCACCCACACGACGGCCTCGTAGTCGAACAGAAGGTCCAGGGGTGGGGGCTCGAAGCGGTTGTCGATGAGGTCGTAGACGTCCATCGCGACGTCGAACTCGAATCCAGCCTGGTTCGCCAGCGACGTCAACACCGTCTGCCAGCGCGCGTCCTCCGCCTGCTCCTGCCCGGAGCCGGGGACGATCTCCTCCGAGTCGTCCACCAGCAGCAGCTTGTGCGCCCGTGTCAGGGCATGGATCGTGATGTCGAATCGGGCGCTCGTCACCGAGCCGACGTTGTCGCGGACCTCCACACTGAACGTGTGCGTCCCATCGGTGAAGGCCCGCAGTGGAGCCGAGCGCACGGAAGGCGACCAGTCGACGTCCCATTCTTCGGGGTTCGAGGGATCCTGGATGTCCCAGCCGTGGCGGAAGTCGGCGATCTCGCCGCCGTAGTGCGAGGCGTCGGCCTCCCATCGAGGCTCGAGCCCCTGTCCGGCGGCGGCGTCCACGGCCACCGGACGCGCGTGCATGACGAATCTCGTGGGCCCCAGGATGGGTTCGCTCACGGTCAGGACCGGGCCCGCCGCGCCGCTCACGCGCACCAAGGCCACGTTGTTCTTGCCCGGGCTCTGCCAGTCGAAAACAGGTGTGACAGCGCCCGCCTCGTCTCTCGCCTGCACGGCGAAGATGTAGAAGCCGGACCCGGGTCTCTCACCGACGCGCTCGAGGTCCGTGACGATGGCCTGCACGCCCGCGCCGTCCTCGGCGTCCCAGGCCCGCCACTCGCTCCACGCGTAGCCCTCGGGCAGCGTTTGCAGCGATTCCGGGAAGCTCGTGAATCCCCCGAGCACGTCGATCTGTGACGGAATGATCACCCAGCGCGACGACTCGGGGAGCTGGGTCTCGATCTCGTCGATCGGATCGTTCCCCTCCCAGTTGAAGACGATCGTCGGCGGCCCACCGAAGACCTGCCCCGCAAGGACGGGCGTCTTCAGGGCGATGGTCGGTGCCAGCGTGCGCGAGTTGAAGGAACGGTAGTCGGGCGTCTCGTCGACGCCGCCCTGGTCGTCGACGGCGCGGATGACGAAGGTGTGCCAGCGCTCGAACCAGGGGTCTCCTCCGGGTCCCGTCTCGTCGCTCGGCGTGTCGGCCGTCGTGATGAACGTCGAGTCCATCGCGTCCGTGCGTGTCCAGCGCGGATCGTCGACATCCGGCACGGTGACAGCGAGGCCCGAGGCGCCGGCGCTCTTCTCCACGGGATGGTCGACCAGGATGTAGTCGAAATGCTCCACGGAGCCGTCGGGGTCCTGTCCGGACCAGGCGAAATGCACACGGTAGCTGGTGGCACCGGTGGAGTCCGGGGGTCCTCTGGTGAGCGTCGTCTCGGGCGGCTGGTTGGCGGTGTCGGGCGTGATCTCGTCGATGGAGTCCCCGCAGGCCGTCACGGCCAGCAGGGCCAGGATGGCCAGGCGCGGTTGCATGATCCCCTCCTCGTGGCGAGCCGGCGTGTGGGCGGCTCGCCCGCCCCGAACGGCCGCTCGCATGACTCGT
>JBHHXQ010000127.1:0-8958 GCA_046757105.1 Candidatus Krumholzibacteriia bacterium | reverse complement strand
TCACCGATGTCCCGGACGGATGGATCGGCGTCGACATCGGCCCCAGGACCGTCGAGGACTACACGAAGCGGATCCTCGAAGCGCGCACCGTGCTGTGGAACGGTCCGCTGGGTGTGTTCGAGCTGCGTCCGTTCCGCACCGGCACCGAGGCGGTGGCGCGTGCGATGGCGCGCTCGAGCGAGCAGGGCGCGACGACCATCGTGGGCGGGGGTGACACGGCGGCGGCCGTCAATCTGCTCGGGCTCGCCGACAAGGTGACACACGTGTCCACCGGAGGCGGAGCGGCGCTGCAGTTCCTGGAGGGCAAGGAGCTTCCGGGCGTGGCCGCGCTCACCGACAAATGAGTCCCGCCCCGTGGCGCGCCGCGATGGCTGCGGGCGCGGACGCGCGGGACCACGCAGGGAGGAACGGATGCGCAAGCCTCTGATCGCCGGCAACTGGAAGATGAACCGCGGTCCCTCCGAGGCGCGGCGATTGGCACTCGAGATCCGCAACGGCCTCCTGGGAAGCCGCACCGCGGTGGAAGTCGTCCTGTGCCCCCCCTCCGTGAGCCTGGCGGCGGTGCGTGAAATCGTGCAGGGCACCGGCCTCGCTCTCGGCGCGCAGAACGTCTTCTGGGAGCCGGACGGGGCCTGGACCGGCGAGGTGGCCGCGCCGATGCTGGCAGACGCCGGCTGTGCGTACGTCATCATCGGTCACTCCGAGCGCCGCCGGCACTTCGGCGAGACGGACGCGACCGTGCGCCGGCGGTTGCGCGCCGCGCTCGACCACGGGCTGCGGCCGATCGTCTGCGTGGGGGAGTCGCTGGCCGAGCGTGAGGCCGGTGTGACCGAGCAGGTGGTGTCGACCCAGGTGCGCGAAGGTCTGGGGGGGCTCTCGGAGGCCGACTGGGGCCGCACCACGCTGGCGTACGAGCCGGTCTGGGCCATCGGCACCGGTCGCAACGCCACGCCGGAGCAGGCGCAGGAGGTGCACCGGCTGCTTCGGGAGCAGGTGGCCGGTCTGGCCACCGACGACCTCGCGCAGTCCATGCGCATCCAATACGGAGGCAGCGTCAAGCCGGCCAACGCCGCCGCCCTGCTCGGCCAGCCGGACGTGGACGGCGCCCTGGTGGGGGGGGCGAGCCTCGAAGCCGCCGCCTTCCTGGCCATCATCGAGGCGGCTGCCGCTTGAGGCGATCTCGTGCGGTGGTCCCGGCGTCCGTCCGCGATCGCCTTGACGAGCTCTTCGAGCCGGTGCTACTGTTGCCCGGTTTGTCCCTACGGCGCGCCGCAGCGCGTCCCACCCGACGCCGGAGTCACCAGAATGTTTGCGTTCTTCGTGGTCGTCCACTCCATCATCTCCGCGACGTTGATTCTCGTGGTGCTTCTGCAGTCGGGGCGCGGTGGAGGTCTTGCGGGCGCCTTCGGGGGTGGCGGCGCCGCCCAGACGTTCTTCGGCGGCCGCGGCGCGGCCACCTTCCTGAGCAAGTTGACCTCGTGGCTCGCGGTCGGGTTCATGATCATGTCGATTCTGCTCGCGGTCCTCTCGAGCCGTGGAGGCGCGAGCGGCGAGGGCCTCCTGCAGCAGCGGGCCCGGCAGCAAGCCGGGGAGCTGGCTCTGCCGTCCACCAGCAGCCTGGATCCCGCCACGGCTCTGGACAGCCTCGGGGCGCTGCCACTGGAGGGCGCCCCCGCGGTGAGCGAGCCTCCGAGCGAGGAGGCGACCTCCGAGGGTCAGCCTGGCGCGCCAGACGCTTCCGAGGGCGAGGATCGGCCCACCGAGCCGGGCGGATCCCCCGACGAGCAGAATCCCTAGGTTCGGAGTCGATGCCGGGATGGTGGAATTGGCAGACACGCTATCTTGAGGGGGTAGTGGGCGAAAGCCCGTGCGGGTTCGAGTCCCGCTTCCGGCACCACTTCGCAGAGGGGGACCGCTGTTGCAGCGGTCCTCGTCCTTTCACACGCGAGACAGGAAGCACATGTCGGAACACAAGCAGCCCGAGGTGACGATCGACGGCGTCGAGGTGACGCCACTCGCCTACCACCACGACGAACGCGGCTGGCTCGCCGAGATCTATCGCAACGACGAGCTTCCGGTGCGGCCGGTCATGGGATACGTGTCGCGGACCCATCCTGGGGTGGCGCGCGGACCACACGAGCATCGCCAGCAGGCCGACGTTTTCATCTTCATGGGACCATCGACGTTCCGGCTGTATCTGTGGGACAACCGCCCGCACTCGCCCACCTACGGGAGGCACATGCGTCTCGACGCGGGAGAGGGTTGGCCGGCGCGTGTCGTCGTGCCAGCGGGCGTGGTGCACGCGTACCGGAACGTCGGCAGCGGCGAAGGAATCGTCATCAACTGTCCCGACCGCCTGTACGCCGGCGAAGGACGCCGGGAGCCGGTCGACGAGATCCGCTGGGAAGACGATCCTTCGGGGCGCTTCCGGCTCGACTGAGCCGGGCGAGGCGCCGAGGGTACGGCGTGCTATACTCCGCCGTCATTCGAACTGGAGCCGGAAGGGGAGCATGGCGTCGTCGATTCACGGTCTCGAAGACCTCGGATTGAGCCGCGAGCAACTCGCCGGCGTGTACCGCACCATGTACACGTCGCGACGGATCGACGATGAAGAGATCAAGCTCAAACGCCGCAACCAGATCTACTTCCAGATCAGCGGCGCGGGTCATGAAGCGATTCTCGTGGCCGCCGGCATGTGTCTGCGTGGCGGCTACGACTGGTTCTACCCCTACGACCGCGATCGAGCGCTCTGCCTGCAGATCGGCGTGACGCCCTACGAGATGCTTCTCGAGGCCACGGGTGCCGCCGCCGACCCGGCCAGCGGGGGACGGCAGATGTCGAGCCACTGGGGCCACCGCCCGCTGCACGTCGTCTCGCAGTCCAGCCCCACCGGCACCCAGGTCCTGCAGGCGGTGGGTTGCGCCGAAGCCAGCATGTACCTGGCGTCGGCAGGCGCCACGCACGACATCCGGGCGCGCTTCGAGCGCGACGAGGTGGTGTACGTGTCGCTCGGCGACGGCACCACGAGCCAGGGGGAATTCTGGGAAGGCCTCAACACGGCCTGCAACGACCGCCTTCCGGTGTTCTTCCTCGTCGAGGACAACGGCTATGCCATCTCGGTTCCGGTGGAAAAGCAGACTCCCGGCGGCGACATCTCGCGACTGGTGCGCGGCTTCCCGGACCTGCTCGTGCTCGACGTCGACGGCAACGATCCGCTCGCCAGCTTCCGCGTCTGCAAGGAGGCCGTCACCTACTGCCGCGAACGCCGGGGGCCGGCGCTGGTGCACGCACGGGTCACACGACCGTATGCGCACTCGATGTCCGACGATCACTCCGTGTACCGCGCGAAGGCGGAGCTCGAAGAGGAGGAGTCGCAGGACGCGATTCCGCGCTTTGCCGAGTTCCTGGTCCAGGAGGGTCTGGTGACCGCGGAGGAACTCGAAGCGGTGCGCCACGAAGTGGACCGGCAACTCCGCGAGGCGGCCGACAAGGCCGTGGGGGCGCCGAAGCCGCAGCCACAGAGCGCGACGCACTTCGTCTACTCGCCGGACGTCGATCCGACGTCGGACGCGTTCGCCAGCGATCCCAAGCCGGGGGGCAGGTCGGAGTCCATCGTCGGTCTCATCAACCGCTGCCTGCACGACGAGATGCGACGTGATCCGCGCATCCTCATCTTCGGCGAGGACGTTGCCGACTGCAGCCGTGAGGATCTGATCGACGAAGTGTCGGGCAAGGGCGGCGTGTTCAAGGTGACCCACAGGCTGCAGCGCACCTACGGCGCCCAGCGCGTCTTCAACTCGCCGCTCGCCGAGGCGAACATCGTGGGGCGCGCCGTCGGCATGGCGACGCGTGGTCTCAAGCCGGTGGTCGAGATCCAGTTCTTCGACTACATCTGGCCGGCGATGATGCAGATCCGCAACGAGCTCGCCATGATGCGCTGGCGCTCCAACAACAGCTGGTCGGCGCCGGTGGTCGTCCGCGTTCCGATCGGCGGCTACCTGCAGGGCGGCGGGAGCTACCACAGTCAGTCCGGCGAGGTCATCTTCACGCACTGTCCCGGCTTGCGCGTCGTCATGCCGTCGAACGCGTCGGATGCGAACGGTCTGTTGCGCACGGCGATCCGCTGCGACGATCCGGTGCTGTTCCTCGAGCACAAGCATCTCTACCGGCAGCCCTACGCCAAGCGCGACGACCCCGGAGCCGAGTACTGCATCCCGTTCGGTCGTGCGGCCACGGCGCGCCCTGGGGGCGACTTGACCGTGGTGACCTATGGCGCCCTGGTGCGGCGGGCCTGCATGGCGGCCGAGAAGCTGGCCGAGCAGGAGGGCATCGACGCCGAGGTCATCGACCTGCGTTCGCTGTCGCCGTGGGATCACGATGCGGTGGCGGCGTCCGTGCAGCGCACGTCGAAGCTTCTGGTGGCCTACGAGGACCACCGGAGCTTCGGTTTCGGTGCCGAGGTGGCGGCATGGGCGGCCGACGAGCTCTTCGAGTGGCTCGATGCACCGGTGCTGCGCATCGGCGGCGCGGACACGCCGGTCGGATACTCGCCGCCGCTGGAGGAGGGCATCCTGCCGCAGCAGGCCGACCTCGAGGCGGCGATCCACCGCCTGCACGAGTACTGAATCATGTAGGCCGCGTTTCGGCGTGAAGGATCGGTGGGCCCGAACGCTCCCTTCGCGCGCCCCGGTCACTCGGCGCTCGCCCCGCACGCGCATCCTGCGCCTGCGGGCGGCACTCGCGACGTCGGCCCGACCGGCCCTGCACGCCGAGACGCACCCCACTCGATCATTCGAGCCTGTCCCACCTCCATGTCCACATCCGCAGGCACCGGCACGCCGGCACCGGACGGCGTCACGAGCCCGTGGCGCAGGACATGGAGGCCGGAGCTGGGCGAAGTGCCGAGCGACGGAGCGTCCATGGATGGACGCGGAGGAGCGTCCGTCCCGGAGGGCTCGCCCGCGAGACGCGCCCCACGACCTCCCCAGCCATGGCCTCCGGCCGCCCTGCCGATCCGGGGCGCACCTCGCGGCGACACACGCGAAAATCCTGCGTGACGGCGCAAGAGATGCGCATGAGAGTCAGAATCCGGTCACCCGAGTGCCCCAGGATTCCTTCTGCAACCTCGTACGATCCAATGGGTTACGGGAATGTCCCCGGATCTTCCGGAGTCGGTACGTCGCTTGCGATGCCATGCGATCGACGGGCATTGACCCGCGGATAGCAAAAGTCAGACAGCCTGCCGGTGTCCGATCGGTCCTATGGGATGGCAGGAACGCGCTCGGTACCGGCAGGCTTCACTCAAAAGGATCTCCGCAGTTGCTCGATCGCACCCGCGGCGTGGGGCCAGATGCCTCGCGCCGCGGTGCTTCTTTCTCCAGCGCCTACGGGCTGTGCGGTGCGCGGCGCAGGCGATAGACTGAACCCGACCGCCGGCACCTGCACGGCGCGGCTCGCGGAGGCTCGGATGGCAACCTACAGCGCACGCGTCGCGCGCGATCTCGACGGGTCGTGGGTGGCCTCGGCCCTCGAGCTGCCGAACTGCTGGAGCCGCGGGCAGACGCGCGAGGAGGCCGTTGCCAAGCTGCGGGACGAGATCCGCTACCGCATCGAGTACTGCCCCTGCAGCGGGGTGCCCGAGGACTTCGTGCGTGTCGACCTGAACGTTCGGGCCGCGACCACCGGAGAGGCTTCGCGCCCCTCGCCGCAGACCCGCGCACCGCGCCAGGGATCGCACAGCGGTGGTCCGGGCCGGTGGCCCGGGGCGCGTCACCCGACCCCCGCGCCCCTCTCCGGTGCCGCCGGCTGCCCGAGCGAGCCATCGCGCCGGCCCGCGGCGGGTGGCCCGGAAGACGCCGCGCGTTCGGACACCGCGCCCGCCACGCAACCGGCGCTCTCCGAAGGCTGGCGCCGTTGGGACGATTGAATCGCCCGGCCCGGCCTGGGTCCGTTGACCTGCGGCGTCGCGGTCTCCTAGCATGCCGCGCATGGATCGAGTCGGCCCGAAGGAAACCGAGCAGATCCTCGGCATCACGGACCCCCTGCAGATTCACCCCGGGGCACGCTGAAGCCTCCGGCCAGACTCGAGGTGAGCTGCATCGCCGCGGTCGAGCGCGCCGGCGGTCCCGGACGATACGCTCGCACCTCGAGGGCAAACCAGGAGAAGCAGGATGAATCCACCGGCGCAGCGCGTTCTCACGGTCGAGCAGCTTCTGGCCTGGTCCCAGAACAGGCCGCATCCCGTGCGCCTGTGGACGAGTCGGGACGCGCTGCCGGGCGGTCTTGCGGCAACGATGGTGCCCGTCCTCCTCGACTGGAAGGCATCCGATCTCTCGGAGAACGGCGGCCACTACATCGTCCGCACCCTGAACCATGGTGGGAACCCCATCGCGGGAACCACGGTTCTCTGCCCCGCCAGAATCCCGGCCCACGGTGTGAAGAAGGCGGAGTTCGTGATGGTTCCCCTGGGCTTCCCTGTCAAACCCAGTCTCGCGTCCCACGCGATGTTGCGATTGATCTTCGACGAAGAGGAGCCGGTGGAGGTGCGAAGCGGAGCCGGAGTCGAGACTGGCGGCGACGCCACGGTTCCCGATCTCATCTTCAGCTGGGAGGCGTGGCGGCCTCCCGGTGTGGCTTTCAACATGTTGAAGGGTCTCGACCCCACCACCTTCGACCTGACGCTGCGAATCTACAGCGGCGCGCAACGCTTTCTCGAAGACGCGCTCAGCAAGCGCGACTGGTACTCCTACCCGTTGAAGCTTCCCGGAGGCCGCGCCGGTTTGACAGAGCTTCTGCGCGTCGGGCTGGCGCTGGGCGACGGTGTGGCGCGCCGCAGCCTGGATCGTCTCCTGAGTGAAGCCGAGCGCCACTGGCTCGGACATGCGCCACCCGCAGCGACCGTCGGTGAACGGCATCTCGGCCAATGGGAGAAACTGCGCGAGGCACTCGTTGCCAACCACGTACCGGAAGACCCTCTCGTATCGCGCCAGCACGAGACGAGCTACCAGACGCTGCAACGCTCCTGCATCACCATGGCCCTGCACACCATCGACGTCACCGTCGAGCGCCTGCGCGCTCGTGGGCTGGTCGACTCGAGGCATAAGAAGCCGCGTCTGAAGCTCGGTCCCAAGAAGCTGGCGCCCTGGATGGAAGAGCTGGCCCATGCCGATCTTCTGGGAATCTTCCTGCGCGCGCCGTTCGCCTTGTGGTGGATGGTCCGGCATCAGGACATGCTGCCGCACAAGGCGCCGCACCGGCTCGAGGAGGCCGGCCTGCTCGAGAGGCGGGGCGGCCAGGTCGTGATGCGGCACTACAGCCTGGACGGGCAGACGCCGTACGGCCAGCTCAAGGATCATCTGATCGCTTGAGGACCGCGGCGGTTTCCCCGGAAGCTCCCGTCGCCCCGCACGATCCGCGCCGACTGCTCGATCCTGCGTGCCGGCGTGCGGTTGGCCGCTGGCAGGGGTCGCCGCCGGTCGGCGCTGGGCGCGGGACTTGACAAGCCATGTCACGC
The DNA here is from genome assembly GCA_046757105.1 of Candidatus Krumholzibacteriia bacterium. Classification (GTDB taxonomy): domain Bacteria; phylum Krumholzibacteriota; class Krumholzibacteriia; genus JBHHXQ01. The sequence goes on along the minus strand of JBHHXQ010000127.1, from coordinate 1,445 downwards.
CGGTATTGTTGAGCAATCCAGTACGTCGGGATTGTCGAGCAGACTCGCCCGGACCTCCTACCCAGCCGTATTGGGTGATCCCCTGGGCTCGCCGGTGCGCGGAGTCCCCGGCCACCCAGGGCGGGCCACCGTCGCGAAAAGCCGATCTACTCCCGGGGCTGGCATCCGAATCCCCGGTCCGGCCGAAGGCAAGTGGTGGATGGAATACCAGCTCACAGGATACATGGGCGACACGCTCCTCACCTGGACCTTGTTCGAGGGCGACACGACGATCGGGCGCAGCTCCGCACACCCGGTCTTCCTCCCGGACCGTTCGGTGTCACGCGCCCACGCCGTGGTCCATCGACACGGCGACTCGCTCCAGATCGAGGACCTCGGCAGCCGCAACGGCACCGCTGTGAACGGCGAGCGCATTCGCGACCGGCGCGCTCTGCAACCCGGCGACAAGCTCTCGTTCGGCAACATCTCGCTTCACGTGGCGACCTCCGACAGCACCATGCGCTTCAGCGATGCAGCCGAACTCAACACGCTGCGCTTCACGTGGGACGACATCCAGTCCCTGCCGCCCTCCGACCTCGATAGCACGTCATCGCTGTTCCAGGTGGTCATGAGCCTCGGCAAGTTCCTCGTCCAGGACCACACCGAACAAGAGGTGTACGAGGCGTGCCTCAATGCGGTCGAGAGGCTGTTCCCGTTCCATCAGGCCTGCATCCTGGTGCTGGACGAGTCGCGCCAACCCGTTCTGCGCGCCTCACGTCCCAAGGATGTCACGGAGAAGCAACAGACCGCGCTCAGTCGCTCGATGGTGGAGGCCGTCATTCGCGAGCGCACCTCGTTGCTGGTGCGCGACGCACAGAACAGCCGGAGCTGGGAGCCGTCCGACAGCGTCATCCTCGAGCGCATCAGCTCGGCCCTCGTGGTGCCGCTGTTCGACAACACGGACGTGGTCGGTGTCCTCTACCTGGACTCGCGGGACATGAGCACGGCGTACACGAAGAAGCAGCTGCGCCGCCTCGCTCTGCTCGCCAACATCCTCGCGGTCAAGATCACCAACACCAAGCTCCTCGAGGAGCGACGCCGGAAGACGGAGGAGATGCAGGCTGCCGCCCGCATCCAGCGCAACTTCCTGTGCAGCGCGCCGCCGTGCCCGCGGGGCTACGAGCTCTGCGTGCGTCTGGACTCGTGCACCGAGGTGGCCGGAGACCTGTACGACGTCCTGGCGCTCCCGAGCGGGAAATACCTCTTCGTTCTCGGTGACGTCGTCGGCCACGGCGTTGGGGCAGCGCTGCTCATGGCCAATGCCCTGGCTGTGATCCGCTCGCTGGTGCGACACCTCGAGCGCCCGCGCGAGCTGGTCGAGTCCATCCACGACCAGTTGTGCCAGGCCGTCGAGTCGAGGAACTTCGTGACCATGGTCCTCGGTGTGCTCGATCCCGTGCAGCACC
>JBHHXQ010000126.1:0-9047 GCA_046757105.1 Candidatus Krumholzibacteriia bacterium | reverse complement strand
ATTGCATCGGACCTCCACGTGCGAGGCGGGGCCGGCACCCGAACGTCCCAGCTTAGCATCGCACCGCCCTCGAGTCAGGAGTCTGGTGAGAGGTCGGGCGGAAAAGACGCGGTGCTCGGCGGCTACGGCCCGCCGTACAGCGCCTTGATCCTGGACCAGGTCGCCTCGCCGACCGCGACATCCTCTGGTTGGACGCGTACACGAAGGAAGAAGCTGGCAACCGCCGTGGTGAACTGGCGCAGCGAGAGGCTTGCCACGTCGAGGATCAAGTCGTGACTCGTGCCGACCGCCGGAGGGTCCGTGACGATGACGCCAGCCGAAGAGGAGCCGAAGACCAGGGAGTACCAGAGATCCGTGTCGAGCCTCACGGTGTCCGGAGGGGTGACCGTGAACACATGCGGCCCGCTCGGCAGGTTCTGGAGGACGTAGGGCCCCGCGAGGAGCTCGAGCAGGGCATCGTCGCTCGGTGTGTTGCCGTAGAACCGCACGGTGAGCGTCAGCGTGGAAGTGGGGTTCGGTTCGAAGTAGCCGATGTCGAAGCTGGTCAGGATTCCGGCGAGCTCGGTGTGGACGTCGTCCGCCATCTCGGTGCCCATGCCCGGCGAGAAGAAGATCGCCGACGGGCTCGAATTGTCGTAGACGAGGGAGTCTGCCTCGGCCAGGCGGGCCGGGCCGTCTCCCAGGTGCACGACGTGCCTGGCCGGACGCCCGGCGTTCATGGGCAGGGGCGTGACCCGCTGCGGCGTGATGCTGACGATCTCGGCCGCGCTGAGAAACGAAGCAGCCAGGAGCAGTGGGGCCAGTGTTGCGCCGAGCCGGAGCACAGGCATCAGAACGACCTTCGGCGAAGGGGGACTGCAGCATACTCCTGGCCCCGTCGCCCGGTCAATCGGGGGTCGACCGAGCGTGTCGATCACCAGCGATCGCTGGACGCCCGGCAACACGGGTCGTGGAATGAAACGAGGGCCCGGCGAACGTCCGGGCCCTCGTTCTTGTCCGTATGGACGGTGAGACTAGTCGCCGTACAGCGCCTTGACCGAGGACCAGGTGGTGTTCTCGACGGGCACCGTTTGATCCTGGATCCTCACGACGACCCAGAAGTTGGCCGTGGGCAAGCCGCCAAACCAGAAGAGCTGCCCCAGCCCCACATCCAGGAAGAGATCGTGGCTCGTGCCGGTGGTGGCAGGGGCACCCGAAATGACCATGCCAGAGCCATCCAGCGAGAAGGACCATGCGAACCACAGATCGGTTCCGATCACCGGGGTGTCGGGCACGGTGATCGTGAAGACGTTGAATCCCGGCGGCAGGGCGCTGATGAGGTACGGGCCTGCCTGAGCAATGTCGACGACCCCGTCGAGTGCATCGTTGCCGTACAGGGTGATGGTGAGGTCCACCGGGGCCGCGGTGCTGTTGAAGTAACCGATGTCGAACGATGTGAGCACGCCAGCGAGCGTCGTGTGGACGTCGTCTGCAAGCTCGACGCCGGCACCAGCATTGACGTACTGGCCTGCCGAAGCGGCATTCTCATAGACAACGACCTCTTGAGCGATGCTCGGTGGCGAGGGGAAGGCCTTCACGGGCTCGAGGCCGACAGGCATCGGCAGCGGCGTGATCTTGGTTGGCGTGACGACGATGGGTTGGCCGGCCAGAGCCGTCGATGCTCCGAGCACCACGCCCACGAGTACGATTAGTCTTAGCAAGGTCGACATGGGGGTCCCCCTTCGGACTCGTAGTGGATTATCAGCTGATCCGCTCATTCTAGTGCGCCGCCGCCGGGAAGTCAACTTCATTGGCGCGACTCGAGTGCCGGCGAGCCGGGGCCACAGCCCTCACGGGAGGCCCTGACGCCCATGGCGGGTCCCTCGAGGCTTCGAGATCCGAGCCCCGCAACCTTCCTGATGGCGGCTGCGTAGAGGGTCCAGGAACCGGGATATCGGAGCGCTCCACGGCTTCCGCTTGGGGTCGTGGGGTGCCCTGCCCCAAGCGCGGAAGGGGGCTGAGGTGCACGTGCATGTCGAGCGCCGCTCGGACGTCGTGGTGATCGGGCCGGTGGGTCGTTTTTTCGGCGGCGACGAGACCAAGGAGCTCGAGTACAAGCTCGGCGCGCTGCTGATCGAAGGTCGGTCCTGCGTCGTCGTGGACCTCGAGCGCACCCGGCACCTCAACAGCTCGGCCATCGGGGTTCTCGTGGGCGCGCACATCCGCGCACAGCGACGCGGCTCCGAGATCCGCATCTGCAACGCGGATCGCAACATCCACAACACGCTGGTGGTCCTGAAGCTCGTCAACGAGCTGCATGTCTACGACACGCTCCGGCAGGCGACGGCGTCTCTGCCACCCGGGTTACCGCCCGAGGGCCGCGTGAAGAGCGGGCCCACCGGCGGTGGGACGCGGACGTCCGCACGCTGAAGCCCCTGACAGCCGGCCATCGACCTGCTATCCTCTCCCCTTCTCTCGGACCTGCGGTTCCGCGCCCGCGAAGGCGCGCCCTCAACCAGAAGGAGAGACGATGGGGCTGCACATCGAACGCGTGGGCGAGGTGGCGGTGGTCGTGCCCAAGGGAATGCTCAGGGGCGGCAAGGAGACGGACGAGCTCGAGACCACTTTGCGCAAGCTCGTCTACGATGGCCACAAGAGGATCCTTCTGGATCTGCAGAAGACATCGTTCATGAGCAGCACGGCGATCGGCCTTCTCGCCGGCGTGCACACGAGTGCCACGAACCGCGGTCTCGCCTTCTACGTTTGCAACATCGACCGTCGCATCGAGGACATCCTCACGGTCATCAAGCTGGTGCAGGTGCTCAACGTGTTCGACACACGCGACGAAGCCCTCCAGGCTCTCGCCCAAGCGTAGGCGAGCTTCCCCGGTGGCCGCTGGGCGCGTCGCTTCTCAGGCGGCCTTCTTCTTGGGTTGGATGACGAAGAGGCTGGCCAGCTCGCCTCGCAGCGCCGTCCGGTCGATGTTCAGTCGCAGCCTTCCATCCATCGACAGCGACACGCTGCGAGTTTCTTCCGAGACGATGACGACGACCGCGTCCGTTTCCTCGGTGATCCCGAGCGCCGCGCGGTGCCGCGTGCCCACCGTGGCCGCGAGCCGCGGGTTCGTGGTCAGCGGCAGGATGCAGCCCGCCGCGACCAGCTGGTTGCCGCGGATGAGGACGGCGCCGTCGTGCAGCGGCGTGGGCGGCGTGAAGATGGTCTCGAGGATCTCGCTCGTCACGCGTGACTCGATGCGCGTGCCCGTCTCCGCCACCGCGCGCAGCTCGGCTTCGCGCTCGATGACGATGAGAGCCCCCTGGCCCTGCTCGGCGAGGCGATTGGCGGCCTGCACGATCTCGCCGATGGGACCGCCCTCGTCGCTGCGCACGAAGTTGCGGAAGAGGCGGTTCTGCCCCAGCGCCGCCAGCGCGCGCCGCAGCTCGGGCTGGAACAGGATGACGAAGGCGATGACCCAGACCGTCTTGAGGTTCGAGACGATCCAGTTGAGGGCGCCCAGTCCCAGGATGTCGGCGGCGATCGACGTGCCCATGAGGAGCGCGAGCCCGAAGAACATCTGGGCGGCGCGCGTGCCGCGGACGAGGAGGAAGACGCGGTAGAACAGAAAGGACACGAGCGCGATGTCCACGAGTTCGAGCAGGATCCGGAATCGTTCCATGAAGCCTTCTTCGGGTTTCCGACCTCGGCCGGCAGGGGGGCACACAGCGGGCCATCGATCTTCTCGACTATCTTCCGTCCGGTGGCGTGGGGTCAAGGGAGGGGTCGGCGGGGGCGTTGCCGTCGAGCGCGTCGAGGACGCGGAAGACTCGGCGCGTGGCGCGGACGTCGTGGACGCGCACGATCTCGACGCCGGCCGAGCGGCAGAAGGCGGCGACCGCGAGGTCGCCCTCCAGACGCCGGGCGGGGTCGGGCTCGTCGAGCAGCCAGCCCAGGAAGGTCTTGCGGGAGGCGCCGACGAGGAGCGGCCTGCCTGCGATGCGCAGCCGGTCGAGACGGCGCAGGAGGGCGAGGTTGTCGGAGAACCGCTTGCCGAAGCCGATGCCGGGGTCGAGGAGGATGCGCTCGGGTGCGATGCCGGCCGCGGAGACCTCCTCGAGGCGCCGCGCGAGCCAGCGGCCCACGTCCCGGACCACGTCGTCGTAGTGCGGCTTCGCCTGCATGTTCCGTGGCACGCCGAGCATGTGCATGAGGACGACGCCGCAGCGCGTCTCGGCGAGGAGCGGCAGCATGCCGGCGTCGAAACGCAGGCCGCTGATGTCGTTCACGATATCGGCGCCCAGGTCGAGCGCGCGTCGGGCGACCTCGGCCTTCGTCGTGTCGATCGAGATCGGCACGCCGACGCGCGGGCGCAGCTCGCGCAGCACCGGCACGACGCGCCGCAGCTCCTCGTCGAGCGGAACGGCCTGCGCGCCGGGTCGTGAGGACTCGCCGCCCACGTCGATCAGGTCGGCGCCGTCCTCGACGAGATGCAGCGCGTGGCGCACGGCGGCGTCCGTCTCCAGGAATCGACCGCCGTCGGAGAAGCTGTCCGGCGTCACGTTGACGACTCCCATGAGAAGCGGGCTCGGCCGCCAGGCGAGCCGGCGCTCCCCCATGAAGAACGCCACCCCGGACAACGCGCCCGTGCGCGCTTCGCCGCTGCCGTGCATCTCCGCCATGCGGCGACCGTAGGGTGCCGGCAGGGTGCCGTCAAGCCGGCCACCCCGGCGCAGGGGCCCGGCTGCACGCACGACGACGCGGGGGCCGCGGCCGGCTGGACGCGACGCGGGACCGACCGAGCGACTGCGCAGGCGGCGCGGCCCGTGACCGGCTGGGCGCGCGACATGGGCTTGCGACCGGGCTGGACGCGCGGCGCCGGCTTGCGATGGCTCGGCGCATGACGCAGCCGTGCTACCATCCGTGCGGGAGGTCCAATGTCCGATTCGAAGTCAGACAAGAGGCGCCGGGCCGCCGGCGACGCCAAGGCGGCGGTCTCCGACGACGGTCGTTGGGCCGAGATCGACGAGGTGCGCTTCCAGCTCGGCCGCCCCGACGAGACGCATCGCGAGTGGATCGGCCAGGACGAGATCCTGCGCCAGCTGCTGGCCTGCTGGCTGGTCGTGGACGAGGAGGACCTGCCGCTCGTGCCGCGCATCAAGGGCGTGCCCGGGATCGGCAAGACGACGTTGGGGATGGCGGCGGCGCACGAGCGCGATCAGGATCTGTACATCTTTCAGTGCACCGCGGACACGCGCCCGGAGGATCTCATCATCACGCCGGTGCTCGGCGACCAGGGCAAGATCAAGTACCACGCATCACCTCTCGTCACCGCATGAACGAGAAGAGCTGGGCGTCGCTCGCGCCGCTCTTCGACCAGCGCCGGTACGTGGAGAGCATCATCGCCGGCATCATGGTGCCGGCGCACCCGGAGTTCCGGGCCTGCGTCACCATGAACGAGGACGAATCGACGTTCGAGGTCCCCGACTACATTCTTTCGCGCCTGCAGCCGACGCTCGAGGTGCAGTTCCCGAACCGGGACGACGAGATGGGGATCCTCGAGTACCACCTGCCGTTCGCGGAGCCCGAGCTCATCACGCTCACGGCCGACTTCCTGCAGCGCGCGCACGGTCTCGGGCTCGACTTCTCGCCGCGGGACGGCGTGCACATCCTGCAGTATGCGATCAAGCGCCGCGCGCAGGATCCGGAGCATCCGCTGTCGAGGGACGACGCCTGGCGCGAGTCGGTGCTGCGCGTGCTGGGTGAGGAGGCGCTGGAGCTGGAGACGCTGGCCGCCAAGCGCCGCCGCGCCCGGACCGAGCAGCGCGCGCCGCTCGGCCTCGGCGACTTCTTCTTCGATCCCGACGACCCCCTGCACCCGGATCGCCCCGGCGAGGAAGATGACGACGACTCCTAGCAACGACGCCGACCGCCCCGGCGGCGAGCCGCGCGATCCCCCTCACGACGACGGCGAAGTCTTCGCGTTCTCCGAGCGCATCACGGCGTTTCCGGTCGTGCACGGGAGCGGCGACTTTGCGCAGGAGGTGCGCCGGTTGCTCCTGGAGCGCCACTTCGAGTGTCTGGCGGTGCCGCTGCCGCCCGCCTTCCGGGACGCGGTGGAGCGCGCCGTCGGGATGCTGCCGGAGGTGCAAGTCGTCGCGCAGCGGACGCCAGATGGTGACGGGGCGAGCTACGTGCCGGTCGAGCCGTGCCAGCCGGTCGTCGCCGGGCTGTGCGTGGCGATGCAGGAGCACATGGCGCGTGCCTTCATCGACCTCGAGGTCCCGGAGTACGAGCCGTACACGGATCTCGTGCCCGACCCCTACGCGCTCAAGCGCGTCAAGCCGGAGCGTTTCGCGGCGGCCCTGCTGCCCTTCGTCGGCGCTCCGCAGGCGGACTCGCAGCGTGATCGCCGCATCCGCCGCATGGCGTTCGAGCTGCACAGGCTCGAGCTGGACTACGAGTCGATCCTGTTTCTGCCCGCGATCCAGGACTGGCCGTGGATCCGCGATGCCTACCGCCGGCGCGCGCCGTACCCGGAGCCGCAGCCGTCCTGGGATCGGCCGCGCGCCTGGAAGGTGACGCCCGACACGCTCTACTTCGTTCTCGGCGAGCTCCCGTACGTGACCTGGCTCTACGAGAGAAGCCGCCGCGAGATGAGTTCCGACGAGCATCTGTCGGTGGACGGTGTCAAGGAGCTGCTTCTCGAGTCGCGTGCACGCTGGAACGAGCGCCGGCGTCCGGAACATTGCTGGGTGACGCCGCAGCTCCTGCGGGTGTGCCTGCAGTACATCCGCAACCTGACGCTCCTGGACGACCGCCTGACGCCGGATCTCTACACGCTGGCCGTGGCGGCGAAGCAGGTGGCCGGCGACTCGTTCGCCATCCGGCTCGTCGAGACGGCGAAGGACTACCCGCCGCAGGGCGAGCCGCCACGGATGCGAGCCGCGCGCATCGGGGACGGCCTGGGAACGCTCGGGGACGGCCCGGAGATCCCGATGGTGTCGCGGCTTCCGGGGCCGCCGCTCGAGTGGCGGCATCTCACGTTGAAGCCGCAGCCGGACCCGCGCAAGCGCCTGCAGTGGATCCAGCGCTGGGATCCGTACCGGCAGTGCTCCTGGCCGCCCGAGGACGATCGGATCGAGAGCTTCAACGCGCACGTGCGCGAGCGCGCGAAGGCGTTGCTCGCTGAGGACCTCGCCCGCAGCGAGAAGTTCACGAGCTCGCTCAAGGACGGCCTCGACATGCGCGAGACCTTGCGCAACTGGCACACGGGTGAACTCTACGTGAAGGAGCTGCCCCCGAACCGCGGCACCGTGGAGGTGGTTGTCTTCCTGTTCGAGGATCCGGTGGACGAGCAGCGCTACTCGTGGCGCTCGACCTGGTTCGCCGAGCACGAGGAGGAGTCGACGCTCTGTTTCTTCGCGACGCCGTTCTACGAGCAGCTCGTCGGACCCGGCGTCGCCCTGTCGAAATACGGGGGGCTGTTCCTGCTCTACCCGCCGCGCCTTCTTCCGGACATCTGGGAGGATCCGAGGCTCGACTTCGCCCGCCGCGCGCCCGATCGCCTGGTCGCCGGAGCGCTCCTGCACTCGAGCGAGCGCAACGTCGTCCTGGTCTCGCCACGCCCGCCGCACACGCGCTGGCGGCTGCTCGCCCGCCGCCTGCGCCGCAAGCTCGTCTACATCCCGCTCCGCCGCTTCTCCGGCCAGACGATCGAACGCCTGCGGCACTTCCACGTCCTCAACGGCCGCGAAATCCGCACCTACACCGGCGATTTCGTCCGCGACTTTTGAGCAACGATCCATGCGGCTGCCTGTGAGCAGCTTACCGGCGAAACTCACTCCCCATCTCGGTTAGAATACGGGGCCTGGGGGGTGTCGGCCAAGGGTCTGCGAGTCGACGACGGGCCGGCGATTCGGGCCGGATGCTGCACGAACCCGATGTGGACCGGACGCCAGCGAGGTCCGGGGGCATCTTGCGAAAGGGTGACATGAACGAAGCGAAGCTGGACGAGATGTTCATGGGGCTGGTGCTGAGCCTGCAGGCGTCGGCTTGGATTCATCTGGGGAAGGTGACCAACCCGGTGACCGGCCAGGTCGAGCGTAACCTGCCGGCGGCCCATGAGACGATCGATCTGCTGGGCATGCTGGAGGAGAAGACGCGCGGGAACCTCGTTACGGAGGAACAGAAGCTCTTGACGGGGCTTCTCATGGACTTGCGCTTGAACTATGCCGAAGAGGTGCGCAAGGGCGAGACGACCGCGGAGGAGAAGGACACGCCGAGTGCCGCCGGGGAGCGGCAGAAGGAGCCGGCGGACGCGGAGACCGGCTCGCCGCCACCCGGCCAGGCAGGGTGATCCTGCCCGCACCTCCTCGCCGCAGGACGATCTCACGAAGGGACCTAGAACCTGGGGTGACCGGATAGATCCTTCTGCCTTTGCTCGGACCGGGGAGATTCGTCCGGAACGGATCGGTGCGCGCGCGCGGGTCACGGAGTCGCGGCGCCGCCTGAGGACGTCCACTCGTCCGGCCGGAATCGGGATAACGAGCACCGGCTGGAATCTGGTTCGCGGACGGGCTCTCAGTGCTGGGCGCCGAAGAGGTCTTCGGCGTCGGGCTTGGACGGCTTGCGGGGCTTGGTTTTCTCGGTCTGTGAGGAGGCGGCGGCCTGGGGGATGTCGGAGGCGCCGCTCGTGTCCGTGGCCTTCTCGGCGGCGGGGTCGCCGGGGTCGGCCGCCGACGTGGCGGCCGCGCTCTCGTCGTCGGCGGTGCCTTCGGCCTGGGGACCGGAACCGTTGCTGCTGCCGGTCTTGAGAGGCGACAGCTCTTCGCCGGTGAGCAGCCTGCGGAGCTCGTCGCCGTCCAGGGTCTCGCGCTCGAGGAGCGTCTTGGCAACCAGGTGGAGCTGGTCCATGTGCTCGAGGAGGATCTGCTCGGCGCGATCGTAGCACTCCTTGATGATGCGGGAGACCTCGCGGTCGATGAGTTCCGCCGTGGCCTCGCTGAAGTCGCGCCGGTGCGCGAACTCCTTGCCCAGGAAGATGTGCTCCTCGCTCTCGCCGTAGGCCACGG
>JBHHXQ010000125.1:0-9099 GCA_046757105.1 Candidatus Krumholzibacteriia bacterium | reverse complement strand
CGGGAGTGGGCAACGACCTGGGCCGTGTGGCGGTGGTGGATCTCGGGGGCACGAAGCGGGACCTGACCGGCGTGTGGAGCAGCGCCAGCGGCCTCTCCTGGTCTCCGGCAGGGGACGAGATCTGGTTCACTGCGAGCGAGACCGGGACGATCCGCGCACTGTACGCGGTCGACCTGACGGGCAAGCAGCGCCTCGTCACCCGCGCCCCAGCCGACATGACGCTTCACGACGTCTCACGGGAAGGGCGGGTTCTGGTGACGCGCAACAACGCGCGCCGGAGGATGATCGGCCTGGCGCCGGGCGAGACGAGCGAGCGGAACCTGTCCTGGTTCGACTGGGGCTGGCCGAGCGATCTGTCGGCCGACGGGACGACGCTGCTGTTCGAGGAGGAGGGCGAGGGTGGGGGGTCGGCCTATGCCGTCTACGTGCGGAAGACGGACGGCCCGCGGTGCGCCTGGGCGAGGGAGTGTCCCAGGCGCTCTCGCCCGACGGCAAGTGGGTGCTCAGCGTTCCACTGGGTCGGCCCGGCAAGCTCGTGATGTTGCCGACCGGTGCGGGCGAGGCGCGCACGCTGTCCTACCCGATCGCGTTTGCGATCTTGCGGGCATCGTGGTTTCCCGACGGCAGGAGGCTTCTGATCTACGCCCGCCAAGCGGATCAGGGGGAGCGCCTCTTCGTCCAGGACGGTGAAGGAGCCGAGCTTCGACCGCTGACCCCGGAGGGAACGTCCATCTTCAGCGGGGCCATCTCGCCCGATGGCAGGTTCGTGACAGCGATCGGTCCGGACGAGCAGACCCGGAACTATCCCGTGGAGGGGGGAGAGCCGCGTCCCATCCCGGGTCTGGACACCGCAGATGTCGTGCTGCGGTGGAGCGCCGGCGGGCAGGCGCTGTTCGTCATGCGGCCGAACGAGCTGCCGGCCCGGATCGAACGGTTGGACCTGCGCACGGGCGAGAAGAAGCTCTGGAGGGAGCTGATGCCCGCCGACGGTGCGGGCATCCTCGACATCGGTCCCGTCCTGCTCTCCGAGGACGGGACTTCGTACGTCTACAGCTTCCGCCGCTTCCTCTCCACGCTCTACCTCGCCGAGGGGTTGAGGTAGTCCCTCGCTTCGAGCTCTGCTGCCGGCTCCTGGAGCAGGCGGTGGCCGGGCTGCAGGGGCGCGGGATGGCGCCGGACCTCTCGAGGCGCGGCGAGGCAACTCGTTGCAGGTGGCCGGGCTACGCCTCCGGGCCCGGTGCGCCGGCGCGGACCGCGGGCGCATCCGGCCCGGCACGGCCGAGATCGCCCAGCGCCCGACGCGTCCCGGGGTGGCCCCCGAGAGGGCCCTCGCCAGGATCTTCGGATGCTGCCGAGTCGCCCGTTGGCGCGTGTCCTGCATTGTCCTATCATGGGTGCCGCCCGGCGCCGGCACGTTCCCGGGGCATGGTGGGCTGGTCAGCCGCCGTTTCATCCCACGCCAACGGGCCACGATTCAGATCTTCTTCCAGGTGCAAGGGGGAAGGGCACCAACGCTCGCAACCCTGCAGAGTTGGATGTCGCAAGGAAAGGAAGCGCACATGAGAGTCCATTGGCGCGCCGCCGTTCTGATCGGCCTGGCGTTCCTGGTCGCAGCCTGTGGTCGGAAGCCGCGTGGTGAGGGGGGCGCTGCAGATGATCCGACCGTCGCCCTGGTCGGGGGACGTCCCGTCACCAAATCGTACTACGAGGACCGTCTCGAGAAGATGGAGCGGAAGTTCCTTCCAGACACACTCGATCTGGCCGGAAGACGCGAGTTCCTCCAGTTCATCATCAACAAGGAGTTGATGGCGCTGAAGGCCGAGGAGCTGGGTTATGGCGACGCGGAGAACGTCGTCTCCGCCATGCAGCTTCTGGAGAACAACCTGATGTCGAAAGCCGCAATCGAGGCGCAGGCCGAGGGCAAGACGGAGGTGAGCGAGGAGGAGGTTCAGGAGTTCTACGAGCGCAAGCAACAGGAAATCCTTGTCGAGCACATCCTCCTGGCCACGCGAAAGGCCGCCGAGGATGTCCTCTTCGAGCTACATGCGGGCGCGGACTTCGACTCCATGGTGTCCGCGCGCTCCCTCGTCCCGCGGGTCGACCAGAACGGCGACCCCCTGCCAGCCTCGCAGCGCGTCACGTTCGGACTCGTATCGTACGGACAGGCGCAGCCGTGGGTCGAGAAGGCGATCTTCGAGACGCCGTTGGGCGAGGTCACGGAGCCGATCCAGACGGCCTACGGGTGGCATCTGTTCAAGCCGATTTCGAAGAGCGAGAAGCGCGAGCGGCCGCTCACCGATCAGCGGGAGGTGATCGAACGGCAAATCCAGCTGCGCAAGAGACGGGTGATCATGGAGGAGTACTACGAATCCATTCTCGCAGAACACGGCTTCAAGCTGTACGAGGAGGCGCTCGATCTGGCGTACTCCAAGTTCCCGCCCGACGTGGATCCGAGCGATGCTCCGAGTCGCCAGGACGAGATCAAGCCAGTCATCGACTACACCATGGACGAGCGCAAGACGGTCATGTTCGAGGTTGACGGCAAGGAATACACGATCGAGGATTTCTCGGACGAGTACGACGAGACCTCGTGGTTCGAGAGACCCAAAGTCTACAGCGGCGCGCTCGGGCTGCGCTACTGGATCCGGGATCGCTGGTTGAAGCCGTTGCAGCTCGAACGCGCGCGCAAGGACGACATACACCTGCTGCCAGAGGTCGCGAACGAAGTGAAGTTCCGCCGCGAGCAGATGATGGTGGCAATGCTGCACAACAACTTGATTGCCGACCAGGTGCCGGAACCGACGGATGCGCAGATCGAGCAGTTCTACGAGGAGCACCGAGACGTGTACATCGACAAGGAGAAGCGCATCTGCAACCTCATCTTCCATGGTCGGGAGCGAGTGGTTCGGCGTGCCTACCAGGAAATCCTCGATGGTGCCGACTTCATCGAGACCGCGATTCGTTACAACGACAACGCCACCGAGGCCAAGAACGTGCAGACCGCTGCGTTCGCGAGAGACGACGAGAAGCACGCGGAGATCGCCGAGGTTGCCTTTTCGTTGCAGGAGGAGAAATACAGCGAGCCCTTCAAGACCTCGCAGGGGTGGGTAGTACTCCAGGTCCAGCATATCACGGAGGAGAAGCCTTTCGAGCTCGAAGACATCCGCGAGTTCGTGATCCGCGATTGGAAGAACCAGTGGAGCGAGGACAGCTTGAACGAGCTGCTCGAAGGATGGAGGCAGGACTACACGATCGAGGTGTTCGACGACGTTCTCGAAAGCGCCGAGGTGCGGCGCGATGACGTCTACGTTCCGGGGGCGGTGAGTCCAGCGGCGTCCGAGCCGGGTGCCGGCGAAACGAATTGAACCGGGTACGGAAGAGGTGGCGGATGCGGTCAGGTCGGTTGCTGGTGGTGGCGGCGTGTCTGGTGCCGCTGGTGTCCTGCTCGCGGGATGCCGGCGAGGAGACGCGTGCGGGCGGCATCGGAAGGATCCATGGCGCTCTGGCACAGGTCAACCGCGCCGAGCTTCGCGAAGATGTGCTCCAGCGCTTGATTCCTCCGGATCTGAGCGAGAGCATCACGGGCGCCGAGATCCGCGAGATCCTCGAGCGCTGGGTGGAGACCGAGCTCCTGTACCAGAAGGCCAGGCGCGAGGGTCTCGACCACGAGCCGGAGGTGGCAGAGGTCCTGCGCCAAATGCATCGCCGGCTCCTGGCGGACGAGCTCCTGCAGCGTGAGATGCAGGCCCGTGTGCACGTGACGAAAGAGGAGATCCGCGCCTATTACGACGCGCACCGCGAGCAGTACACACAGGAGCTGCACCTCAGACACATCGTGCTCAACACGCCGGAGGAAGCGCAGGAGGTTCTGGAACAGCTCCGCGGTGGTGCTTCCTTCAAGGCCCTGGCGCGCAAGCACTCCACCGACCCGACCGCCTCGCGGGGCGGCGATCTGGGTTTTCTCGCCAAAGGCGCCATGAACCCGGCCTTCGAGGCCGTCGTGTTCGACATGGAACCGAGCGAGCTGCGCGGGCCCGTCGCGTCCAGCTTCGGGTTCCACATCGTCCAGCTGGCGGGAAGCCGCAGGTCATCGCGGCCGGTTTCGTTCGAGGCGGCGCGCGACGAGATCATGCAGAGGCTGCTTCTCGAGAAGCAGCAGCGGGCACACCGTGAGCTGCTGGCGGAGCTGCGCCGGCAGGCCGAGGTGCACATGGCGACGTCCTACGCGGGAATGTCGCTGCTCCCGGAGGACGCTGCGCCGGCGGTCCCCGATTCGACCGCCGGGCACGCCGATTCCACGGAAACACTGGGCACCCGGTGAGTGTTCAAGACGTGTGAGGTCGTTCCGGAGCGGGCGTGTCGTCCAGCAGCGTCGACCCGTCGGCGGCGACCGTCGACTCATTTCTCGTGCTCCCACACGGCGCCGTGGGCGCCATGCCGCCGAGAAGCGCGCCGTCTGCTGGCAGAGGAGGTGTCTCGGATGCGTCGAGGATTCGGAGCACGTGCGCTCGGCGCGGTGGCCGTGTGTCTGCTGCTTGCGATCCGGACGGGAATCGCGCCTGCCGAGCGCGAGCCCGTGGACCGCGTCGTGGCCATGGTGGATGACGAAGCGATCCTCCTCTCCGACGTGCTTCGCAAGATGGATCTCATCCGGCTGCAACGCAATCTCGACCCGATGAGCGAGCGGGAGCAGGAGGCGCTCTTCCGGCAGGTGCTCTCCGACATGATCGATGATCAGCTTCTGGTCGCGCAGGCCAAGGAGAAGGGCTTCGAGGTTGGCGACCAGGAGCTGCGCGATGCGGTCGAGAAACAGATTCGAGCGATCAAGGATCAGCTGGGCGGCGAGGAGAAGTATCGCGAGGAGCTCGAGCGTCAGGGATTGACCGAGGCCGAAATACGCGACATCCAACGGGAGCAGCACTACCAGCAGATCCTCGCCGCGCGCGTCATCCAGAGCGATGTGCGCCGCCAGGTCTCGATCACCGACGACCAGGTTCAGGAGCACTATGCGACGCGGCGCGACTCGATCCCCGAGCTGCTGCTGCACACGCCCCAGCGCCTGCGGCTGGCCAACATCCTCATTGCGCCGCGCACCGACGAGAGCCAGATCCAGAAGGCCCGTGCGAAGATGAACCTGGCACTGGGTCGGATCGAGGAAGGCGAGGACTTCGCGAAGGTCGCCCAGGAGATGTCGGAGTGGCCCACTGCGCGCAACGGTGGCTACATGGGCAGGTTCCGCTACGGCGACTTCGAGAGTGACGCGTTCGACGAAGTCGTGAGCAAGCTCGAGCCGGGGGAAGTGAGCACGGTCGTCGAGACGAGGTTCGGCTTGATGGTCATCAAGCTCGAGTCGCGCGACGGGGACGTCATGGCCGCCCGGCACATCGTGGTCAAGACCGACCCGGACGAGAACGCCCGGGTCGAAGCGCTAGAGCGCGCGGAGGAGGTTCGCCGCCGCCTCCTGGCCGGTGAGAGCTTCGAGGAGCTGGCTCGAAAGTTCTCCGACGATCCCATTTCGAGGGAGAACGGCGGTGTCCTGGAGAACGAGTGGATCCGCGACGATCTGCGGCCGCCGTTCCGGGCGGCGATCGACTCCGTCGATGTCGGTGGCGTCACCTCCATCGTCAACACACCGAACGGGCTCTACATCTTCAAGATCCTCGAACGCATCGAGTCGCACGAGACCACCTTCGAGGAGATCCAGGAGCCCCTGCGCCGCTACCTCGAGCAGAAGGTGCTCGAGGAACGACTGCGCACCTACCTGGACGAACTCCGCCAGCGCTTCTACGTCGACATCAAGGCTTAGCGCGGGTCTAGCGCCACACCGCATGCCGGGCGGGGTGCACCGGGCGCCGGGCAGAGTGCCGTACGGGACGCCTGCCGGTCCGTGCAGGCTGCCATGCGCGGCCGTACCGGCGGCTACCCCCGTCGAGGTCTGCGGCGCGGCTTTTCTCCATCACGGAAACAGTCACGAATGACGCAATGTCATCCCGAGTCACGGCAGGGCGCTCGACCGAACTGCACGAGATTCCTGCTTCGTCCGTTTTCTTCCACCATCTTGCCCGGTCCTGCTTGCACGTGTGCAGTAAGATTGATAGAATGCTGATGCACACCGAGTTGGACAACTCGTGGGGCTGCGGTGTGAAGTGACGCAGCCCCGTTCGATCTCTCCCGGATCCCGGTGCTCTGCGTCGACCGATATTGTCGAGGGGCGACGCGAGATCCGAGAGCCGTGAGACGTTCGACCAGCGGGTTCATCTCCCTGTTTCCCGAGTACAACCTCCGCGCGAACGGCTTGCAGGTGGGTGGGCTGGCCCTGGGCACCGGGGCCGTGGCCGCGCGCTGGATGTGGCCACACGCTGGAACCGAGGGAGAGATCCCATGAATGTGATGACTTCCGGCGTCGCGCAGCCCGAGGGCGCTGCCGGTGTGGATCGCCAGCAGGCGCTGGCGGCCCCGGGGACGGGCAAAGCGACGATCCTGATCGTCGACGACAACCCCGTCAATCGGCTGCTCTTCGATCGTCTGGTCAAGAGAGCGGGCCACGAATCGGTGGTTCTGGATGACGGGGAAGCTGCTCTGCGGTTCCTCCAGTGCAATCCGGATGGGGTCGACACGATACTTCTCGATGTCATGATGCCCGGCATCGACGGGCTCGAGGTGACCCGCCGCATTCGTAGGAATCATCGAGGCGACTACATCCCCATCGTGCTCGTCACAGCCAAGAACACGCAGGAGGACATCGTCGCAGGGCTCGATGCGGGAGCCGATGACTACGGCGTGAAGCCCGTACAGCTTGCCGAGCTGCTGGCGCGCCTGCGCAGCGCGCTGCGGATCCGCAGAATGGACTCCGAGCTCCGCCGGGCCGCCGCGACCATGAGGAACGATCTCCAGGCGGCTCGCGATCTCCAGCTGGAGATGATCCCGAGCACCCCCGTGCGGTTGGGGAACGCCGAATTCCTCTACGATTACAGGGCCAGTCACATCGTTGCAGGCGACATCTTCAACTACTTCGAAATCGACGAGAGGACTTGCGGGTTCTACCTGGCGGACGTTTCGGGCCACGGTGTTGCGGCGGCCATGCTGGCGATCTGGGTGAGCCGCACGCTGCAGCCGGCCACATCGGTCAACAATCTCGTGCGTCGTGCCACGCCGGGGGTGAGCGGCTATCTCCCCACGCCTCCGGACGAGGTGTGTGCCGCACTGGACACGTTGCTGGAGAACAACGGAACCGACAAGTATCTGACGGCGGTCTACGCGACGCTCGACCACGGAACAGGGGAGCTGACCTACTGTCGTGCCGGTCACACGTGTCCCATCCTCGCGCGCGCGGACGGGGGGATCGCGGAGCTGGAGAAGGGCGGGCCTGCGGTCGGCATCAGTCTCGGCCTGGGGTTCTCGCGGGGGACCGTGCGGATGCAGCCCGGAGACCGCCTGTTCATCTACTCGGACGGGCTGACCGAGAGCAAATCCCCGTGTGGCGAGCAGTTCGGAGACGTCCGCCTCAAGGCAGGGCTGGCAGCCAACCGGCGCAAGCCGATGAAGGAACAGCTGGAAGCCGTTCTGGAAACCGTCCTGCAGCACCGCGGGTCGGACGTCCTGGACGATGATCTCACCGTCGTGGGCGTCGAGTTCCAGAGACCCGGAGCCACGGGCTGAACCGGTGCCGCTTGCGGTTGCTCGGACATTCCCGCATCGGTGCCGGGCGGGTTCGCTGATTCCGTGGCGTCCGATTCCTCCGGCGACCCTCATGCCTGCGGGATCAGGCGATCCTGCCGGTGGCGCAGCAGTGCACGCGCGTATCTGCGGGTGCGCTCTCCCTGCGGCACGGACCGATCCATGCCGAAGACGGTGCCTGCGAAGTCCATCGATCGTTGGATTCGCCAGATCTCTTCGTGCTGGTCCGGAGGCAGGATCGCGGCCGGGTTTCCGACGGCCACCCAGCCGATCGGAACGACCGCGTTCGGCGCAAGCACCGAATTGACGTGCACGATCCCGTTGATCCGGACCTCGACGCTTCGTCCCAGTCTCACCCCGTTGAACACCGTGACGCCGGTGGCCAGGAAGGCCTCGTCCGCCACCGTGCAGCCGGTGAGGTGCGCGTGGGGACCCACCAGCACGCGGTGGCCCAGTCGGGCGGGATGCTTCGGCGCTCCACGAATCACGGCGTTTTCCATGATGATGCACTCGGAGCCGATGTTGACGGCTCCACCTTCGGCAGTGATCACCGCTCCGAAAAGGATGACACTGTTCTCCCCGACCGTGACGTCACCGCTCAGCACGGCATTGGGGGCCACGTAGGCGGTCTCGTGCACGGTGGGTCGTGCTCCGCAATGGGCGACGAGCAACGTTCACCTCCTGCTGGGGTCGGCCCGCGGTGGTCAGGGGAATGCGACTGTCGGGACGATAGCACGACCGGGGGAGCGAACGCCCGGATTCCTCGGTGTGGCTCCTCGGGTCGTGGCTGCGCAGTGCAGGACACCGAACCGCGAGGCGATGCAGAGCGTGTGTTTCGAACAGCGGCCGATCCAGACGCGGATGCGTCTCCCACCGGGCTCGCACTCCGCGACATGAGGAACATGGATTGCTCGTCGCCGGCGTTCGTTGTGGTCCCATGCTCGAGTGCATCGAGCCCAGAACGGGTCCATGGGGATGATGCAATACGTAATGGAACCGCACCATTCCGGACCAAGTGTCTGGGAGCGGCGTTCTGCACGAGTGCGCCTCATTGCGGCGTTCTTGCCGTTGTGCCTTGCACTTGTTGCCGTACGGTCCGCGCGCGCGGACGGACCGACCCTGACCAGCATCAACGTGAATGGAATCATGGACGACTGGAATGCCGTTCTCGCCGATCCGGACAACCACTTCACGGACCCTCAGGGGACGACGGCTCCGAGTTCGGATCGCGACTTCCGGGTTCCCTCCGAAGCCCGTGACCTCCTCGACTTTGCCTACACCTGGGACACGAACAAGCTCTGTTTCTACGTTCGCCGCGCCGCACCGACGGGAAACGTCCACCGCATCGTCGTGTACGTCGACCGCGACGACGACGGGTTCATGGAGTCGAGCGATCGAGCGGTCAGGATCCGCTGGTGGGGG
>JBHHXQ010000124.1:0-9101 GCA_046757105.1 Candidatus Krumholzibacteriia bacterium | reverse complement strand
GTCCTGGCCCAGCAGAACGCCACGGTGCTGTTCGTCCTGCATCGGGACAACCGCATTCAGAGCAGCTGGCTTCTGGGGCTGACCATCCTCTTGAGCGGCCTGCAGTCGTTCGTGGATGCGCATCTTTTCGATTTCGAGCAGCGTGCTCCATTGCAGCTCGAACCTTCCTGGGGCCCGATCCGGGGCGGCGCATTGCGCCTGCACTTCTAGGAGCACAGACTGCGCATCATGGAATCGGCCAACATCCGCAACTTCTGCATCATTGCACACATCGATCACGGGAAGTCGACGCTCGCGGATCGCTTGCTCGAGATCACCGGCACGCTCACCGAGAAGCAGATGCAGGCGCAGGTGCTCGACTCGATGGACCTGGAACGCGAGCGCGGCATCACCATCAAGAGCCACGCCATCCGCATGCCGTTCACCTCGAAGAGCGGGACGGAGTTCGTCTTCAACCTGATCGACACGCCCGGTCACGTCGACTTCTCCTACGAGGTGTCACGCAGCCTCGCGGCCTGCGAGGGCGCCATCCTGCTCGTCGACGCCTCGCAGGGGATCGAGGCGCAAACGCTGGCCAACATGTATCTGGCGCTCGACAACGATCTCCACATCGTCCCCGTGCTCAACAAGATCGACCTGCCGGGGGCACGTGTGGAGGAGGTCACGCAGCAGGTGGTCAAGGTCCTCGGCTGCAGCCCGCTGGAGCTGCACCGGGTGAGCGCCAAGAACGGCACGGGCGTGGAGGAGCTCCTGGAGGCCATCGTCGAACGCATTCCGGCGCCTCGGGGCGGCCGCACGGCGCCGCTGCGCGCGCTCATCTTCGACTCGCTGTTCGATCAGTTCGTGGGCGCCGTCGCCTACGTGCGCATCTACGAGGGCCGCATGCGCGTCGGCGATCGCATCCGTTTCCTGTCCAGCGGCCGCGAGTTCGAGGTGGGCGAGATCGGAACGCTACGCATGCGGCGGGTGCCGTGCGAGATGCTGCATGCGGGCGAGGTCGGCTACGTCATCCCGGGCGCCAAGAACGTCTCCGACACGCGTGTGGGCGACACGATCACACACGCGCACAGGCCGGCCAGCGAGCCGCTCCCCGGCTACCGGGAGGTCAAGCCCATGGTGTACAGCGGCCTGTATCCCATGGACACCGAGAACTTCGTGGAGCTGCGGGAAGCGCTCGAAAAGCTCGAGCTCAACGACGCGGCGCTGCGCTTCGAGCCCGAGACGTCGGTGGCGCTCGGCTTCGGGTTCCGCTGCGGCTTCCTCGGGCTTCTGCACATGGAGGTGGTGCAGGAACGTCTGGACCGCGAGTACGGCGTGCGGTTGATCGCCACGATGCCCAACGTCGAGTACAACGTCGTCACCGACCGTGGCGAGCACGTCCGTGTGGACAACCCGGCCAAGCTGCCGCCGGCCCAGGAGATCGACCACATCGAGGAACCGTACGTGCGTGCCGAGATCATCCTCCCCGCCGAGTACCTCGGTGGCGTGATGAAGCTGGCCCAGGAGCGCCGCGGCGAGCACAGGGGCATGCACTATCTGGACCCCACGCGCGTCGAGCTCCGGTACGAACTGCCGCTCTCGGAGATCCTTTTCGACTTCTACGACAAGCTGAAATCGCTGAGCCGCGGTCATGCCAGCCTCGACTACGATTATCTGGAGCACCGCAGATCGGAGCTCGTGAGGCTGGACATCGCCTTGAACGGCGTTCGTGTGGACGCGCTTTCCGTCATCATCCACCGGGAGAAGGGGTATGGTTGGGGGCGCGACATGGCGCGGAAACTGAAAGAGCTCATCCCGCGACAGCTCTTCGAGGTGTCGATCCAGGCATGCATCGGCTCGCGGGTCATCGCGCGGACCACGATCCCGGCGCTGCGCAAGAACGTGACGGCGAAGTGCTACGGGGGTGACGTGACGCGCAAGCGCAAGCTCCTGGAGAAGCAGCGGGAGGGCAAGCGGCGCATGAAGCAGGTGGGGAGCGTCGAGGTGCCGCAGGAGGCCTTTCTCGCCATCCTCAAAGTGCGCTAAGGTACGGGTCCATGCGCTCCGGACGTGCCGGGGGAGGAGATCAGATGCCCAGACGCGACAAGGCCGTGCAGGCGGCGCGCGCCGCAAGCCGCAGCAAGGTGGAGGTGGCGCGGCGGGCGCCGAAGGCGCGCTGGAAGATCCGGGAGTACGCCGATGCCATCGTCGTGGCGGTCCTCCTGGCGCTGTTCTTCCGGCAGTTCGTCATCCAGGCGTTCCGCATTCCGTCGAGCTCGATGGAGAGCACGCTGCTGGTCGGCGATTTCCTCTTCGTGAACAAGTTCCTCTACGGCGCGCAGATTCCCTTCACGTCCTGGCGCCTGCCGGCGGTGCGGCCGCCGCGGCGCGGTGACATCATCGTGTTCAAAGCTCCCACCGATGGCCGCGACTTCATCAAGCGGTGCGTCGCAGTCGCGGGTGACACCGTGGAGGTTCGCGGCAAGGTGCTCTATCTGAACGGTGAGCCGCGTGACGAGCCCTACAAGCAGCACACCCATCCTGGCTTGCTGCTGCCGGGGCAGGGCCCGCGAGACTTCATGAAGCCGGTCGTGGTTCCCGAGGGGTACATCTTCATGCTCGGCGACAACCGCGACAACTCGCACGACAGCCGCTTCTGGGGGCCGCTGCGGGTGGACAGGGTGCGCGGGAAGGCGATGTTCATCTACTTCTCGATCGACACGTCCCGCGGCTGGCTCCCGCCACACCTGCGCGTTACCCGCTTCGGGGACATCATCCGCTGAGAGGTCCGATGGATTTCGGCGTGTACGTGCACGTGCCGTTCTGCCGCCGCCGGTGTCCCTACTGCACCTTCTACACGGTGGAACGTCCGGCGGCCGCGGCCCCGATGCAGCGGTTCCTGGCGGCGGTCGCTCAGGAGTGGCAGCAGCGCGTCGTGCCCCGTCTCGAGCGTGGTGACCGCGCGCGTACGCTGTACGTCGGCGGAGGCACGCCGAGTGATCTGCCCGCGGCGGCGTTGCGCGGCTTCCTGCGTCGGCTTGCGGCGACGCTTCCAGGCGGTCTGCGGGCCCTGGACGAGGTGACGGTCGAGTGCAACCCGGAGTCGGCGACGCCGGAGCTGCTGGACGGCTTGCGCGCGGTCGGTGTGGATCGGATCAGCCTCGGTGTGCAAGCGCTCGACGGGCGCGATCTGGGCAGGCTCGGGCGTCCGGCGGGGCCGAAGGAGGTGCGCGCAGCGCTGGCTGCGGTGGCGTCGCGTTTCGCCACCTGGAACGTCGATCTCATCCTCGGTGTGCCGGGCTCGGACGCGGCGCGGCTGGTCGCGGCTCTCGAGGAGCTGCACCGGCGCGGTGCGCCGCATCTGTCGTTCTACTGCCTCGAGCTACCGGCGGCGCGCGCCCGGCTCCTGGGCGACCCGCAGCGCGAAGACCCGGACGCCTTCAAGGCGGGTCTGTACGAGCTCGCCGCCAGCTGGGTCGAAGCGCACGGGTACGAGCACTACGAGATCTCGAACGCCGCGCGGCCCGGACATCGTGCCCGGCACAACAGCGCATACTGGGACGGCCGCGAATACGTCGGCCTGGGGCCCGGAGCGCATTCTTTCGCGGCGGGGGTGCGGAGTGCCAACCGGTCCGGCCTGGAGCGCTACGTGCTCGCGCTGCAGGCCGGTGCGGCGCCGGAGTCGACATCCGAACGGCTCACACCCGGAATGCGGTGGCGCGAGGAGGTGCTCCTCGGCCTGCGCCGGCGCGACGGCATCGACGTGGTGGCGCTGCGTCTGGACGGCCAGCGCGGGCTCATCGACCGGCTCTCGCGGGGCGGCCTGGCGTGGTTCGACCAGGGGCGTCTCGGCCTCACGGTCCGAGGCTGGATGATCTCGGATTCCATTGTGTTGCAACTGGTTGCGGCCGGGTGCGGGACGCAGCCCGGGTTGACAAGCCCCGGGAGCCTCGGTACATTCGAACGCCTAGCAGTCACCGGACCCGAGTGCTAATCAGGTGGGAGATGCAGCTCAGCGATCGCGAGAAGGCGGTGCTCGAGGCCCTGGTCGAGCTGTTCATCCGCGATGCAGGCCCCGTCAGCTCGGGCCAGATCGGTTCCATGGTGGGGCTCGGCGTTTCGAGTGCCACCATCCGCAACGTGCTGCACGGGCTCGAGGAGAAGGGGCTGCTGCTCCAACCGCACACCTCGGCCGGGCGTGTCCCCACCCGCAGGGCGTGGCGGCTCTACGTGGATTCGTTCTGCCGCCCGACTCGGCTGCCGGAGCGCTGGCTGCGCCGCATCCGCTGCGAGCTGACGGTGGATCCCGCCAGCCGGGACGTGCAGGATCTTCTCGAGCGCGTCTCGAGGCTGCTGGCCGGGCTGTCGAGCAACGTGGGCCTGGGGATCGCGGTGGACGACCATCAGGATGCACACATCGACCGCGTCGAGATCGTGCTGCTCGAAGGTGCGCGCCTGCTGGTGGTCGTGGCGCTCGACGACGGCATGGTGCGCACGTGCGTCGTACCGCTCGAGCGACAGGTCTCCTCCCACGTCCTCGAGGCGGCGGTGCAGATTCTCAACGAGATCGTCGTGGATTGCACGCCCTCCGAGGCGCGCCGCCGGCTCGATGTCGCGCTCGAGTCTCGGCGCGACGAGGCCGGCAGGATCGCGCGCTCGGTTGCCCTCGAGGGCGAGCGTCTCTTCGAGGATCGCCTGCCGACCACGGTGCATCTCGAAGGCGCCACGGAGATCATGGGGGAGCCGGAGTTCCAGGACCCGGAGAACCTGCGCCTGCTGGTGCGGATTCTCGATCATCCGGAGCACCTCGAGGCCGTCCTGCGCGAGCGGGGAGGTGCGGGAGGTCCGTCGATCATGATCGGCGTCGAGTCGCACCGCGAGGAGCTGCGTCCGTTCAGTCTCGTTTCGGCGCCGTACACCATCGGCGGAGGCTTCGGATTCATCGGCATCCTGGGGCCGGTGCGCATGCGCTACGCGCTGGCCATCTCACTGGTCGGTAGCGTAGTGGACCGGATCAGCTCCCTGGAGGAGCCCCTGAATTGATGGAGGTTTCGAGTGGCGGCAGACCACAAGAAGTCTGATTCTGGACGAGATTCGGACCCCGGAGCACGCTCCCGTGGAGCCCGGGCGCCCGACACCGAGGGCGCTTCGCGGCCGCACCCGGGGGACGGTCAGCCTCGGGAGGTCGCTGCTGCGGGCGAGACCTCCGCGGCGCCGGAAACACCGGAGACGGTCGCGGATGCCCGGAGCGGCACTCCCGCATCGACGGCGCAGGCGACTGCGGGCGCGGCCGGGTTCGCCGAGCCTCCGGAGGCCTCGGAGCAGGCCGAGGACCTGCCACCACTCGACGAGGTCGACGTCCTGCGTGCCGAGCGCGATGTGCTGCGGGAGCGGTTCCTGCGCCTGGCTGCCGAGTACGACAACTTCCGCAAGCGCAACGCTCGCGAATGGCGGGAGCATCAAAGGCGGGCCGCGGCGGAAGTCCTGCGTGAGTTGCTCGAGTTCGCCGACAACCTGGAACGTGCCACGCAGGTGTCGATGGACGATGCCGAGGGGCTGCTCAAAGGCGTCGAACTCATCCACCAGAAGCTGCGCGCGTCGCTCAATCGTTTCGGCATCGAGGCGGTCGATGCCAAGGGGAAACCCTTCGACCCCACGCTCCACGAGGCCGTGATGATGGTCGACACCGAAGAGGTCGAGAGTCAGCACGTGGTCGATGTCGTGCAGTGTGGGTACACGCTGCACGGCGAGGTCCTGCGTCCCGCCAAAGTGACCGTGTCACGTTGAGCGCCGGGACCCAGCCCTTGCAGGCAGGGAACAAGTCACGAGGAGAACCGAACTCGCCGCGCGCACGCCGCTGCCGAGGAGGAGGAACGACACAATGGGTAAGGTGATCGGAATCGATCTGGGGACGACGAACTCCTGCGTCGCCGTGATGGAAGGAGGCCAGCCCGTCGTCATCCCGAACCCGGAAGGGATGCGGACCACGCCTTCCGTGGTCGGCTTCACCAAGGCGGGAAAGCGTCTGGTGGGGATGGTCGCCAAGCGCCAGGCGGTCACGAATCCGGAGAACACGGTGTTTTCCGCCAAGCGCCTGATCGGCCACAAGTTCAGCGAGATCGAAGCGGAGCTCGAGCGCTTCCCGTTCGAGGTCATCGCGGCCGCGAACGGTAATGCGGTCGTCGAGATCCGTGGTGAAAAGTACCCTCCGCAGCAGATTTCGGCATTCGTCCTGCAGGCCATGCGCGATGCGGCCGAGGCGTATCTCGGCGAGAAGGTGACCGAGGCCGTCATCACGGTGCCGGCCTACTTCAACGACCAGCAGCGCCAGGCCACGAAGGACGCCGGACGCATCGCTGGTCTCGACGTCAAGCGCATCATCAACGAGCCGACGGCGGCCTCCCTCGCCTACGGCCTCGACAAGAAGAAGGATCAGATGATCGCGGTGTTCGACCTGGGCGGCGGCACCTTCGACATCTCCATCCTGGAGCTGGGCGGTGACGTCGTCGAGGTGAAGTCGACGAACGGTGACACGCAGCTGGGTGGGGACGACTTCGACGCGCGGCTCATCGAGTACATCGCGGAGGAGTTCAGGCGCGAGAACGGCATCGATCTGCGCGCGGACAAGATGGCGCTGCAGCGTCTGCGGGAAGCGTCCGAGAAGGCGAAGATGGAGCTCTCGACGGTTCTCGAAACCAACATCAATCTGCCGTTCATCACGGCCGACGCTTCGGGGGCCAAGCACCTCGACATGAACCTGACGCGGGCGAAGCTCGAGTCGCTCACGCAGGAACTCGTCGAGCGCACCGTCGGGCCCTGCAAGCGGGCGTTGGCCGACGCCAAGCTCGAGCCGAAGGACATCGACGAGGTGATCCTGGTCGGGGGTGCCACGCGGATGCCGGCGGTCCAGGAATCCGTGAAGAAGTTCTTCGGCAGGGAGCCGCACAAGGGCGTCAACCCGGACGAGGTCGTGGCCATGGGCGCGGCCATCCAGGCGGGAGTTCTGACCGGTGACGTCAAGGACGTGCTGCTTCTGGACGTGACGTCGCTTTCGCTCGGCATCGAGACGCTGGGCGGCGTGATGACGACGCTCATCCCGCGCAACACCACGATCCCGACGCGCAAGAGCGAGATCTTCTCGACTGCCGCGGACAACCAGCCGGCCGTGACGGTGCACGTCCTGCAGGGCGAACGTCCGATGTCGGTGGACAACCGGACGCTCGGCAAGTTCGATCTCACCGACATCCCGTCGGCGCCGCGTGGCGTGCCGCGCATCGAGGTGGCGTTCGACATCGACGCGAACGGCATCGTGCACGTGTCGGCGAAGGACCTCGGCACCGGCAGGGAGCAGAACATCGTCATCCAGAACCCGACTGACTTGAGCCCGGCCGAGATCGAGAGGATGGTCAAGGATGCCGAGGTGCACAAGGAAGCTGACCAGCGGCGCCGCCAGCTCATCGAGGCGCGCAACCGCGCGGAGGCGCTCGCAAACGCGACCCAGAAACAGCTGCGCGAGCACGGCGACAAGGTGTCGGCCGACACGAGACGCAACATCGAGACGGCTCTGGAGGATCTCGAGCGCGTGCGGGACGGCGAAGACGTCGAGGCCATCACGAAATCGACCGAGAGCCTCACCCAGGCCGCCTCCAAGCTCGGTGAAGAAGTGTACAAGGCGGCAGGGGCTGCACAAGGCGCCACTGGGGGTGCCGGGGCGCCGGGTGCGGACGCTGGCGGAACAGGTGCCTCCGGGGACGCGGGCGGATCGACCGTCGAGGCGGAGTACGAGGTCGTCGACGAGGACAAGGACAAATCGAAGTAATCGATGGCGCAACCGGACTACTACGAGCAGCTGGGAGTGTCCCGCGGGGCCTCGGACGACGAGATCAAGAAGGCCTACCGGCACCGGGCGCTGCGGCACCACCCCGACCGCAATCCGGGGGACAAGCAGGCCGAGGCACAGTTCAAAGCCGTGACCGAGGCCTACGAGGTCCTCTCGGACCCACAGAAGCGTGCCACCTACGACCGCTACGGTGAAGCGGGCCTCAAGGGACAGCACGGCTACACCGACATCAGCGAAGCGCTGCGCGCCTTCATGCGCGATTTCGGCGGCTTCGGATCGGCCTTCGATGATCTCTTCGGCGCGGGCAGCGGGCGGGGGCGCTCGAGCGCCCGTGCCCATGCGGGCAAGAATCTGCAGGCGCGCCTCAAGCTCTCCCTGTCGGAGATCGCGCAGGGCACCTCGAAGAAGCTGCGCATCCGTCACAAGGTGCAGTGCAAGAGCTGTGGTGGCACCGGTTCGCGCGCCGGCAGCCGGAGCGTGTGCCTCGAGTGCGGTGGACACGGTCAGGTGCAGCGGGTGGCGCAGTCCTTCTTCGGCCGCATGATGACCGTGACCGACTGCCCCGCGTGTGATGGCGAGGGACAGGTGGTCACCGATCCGTGCAGCCAGTGCAGTGGCGAAGGCGTCGAGCTGGCCGAGGAAACCATCTCCGTCAAGGTGCCGCCCGGTGTCTCGAGCGGCAACTACATTCCGTTGCGCGGCCACGGGGACGCGGGGCGCCGAGGTGCTCCGAGAGGCGACGTCTACGTCGTCATCGAGGAGGAAGACCATCCGATCTTCCAGCGCATCGGTGACGACGTCGTCACCGACGTCTTCGTCACCTATCCGCAAGCGGTGCTCGGAGGGAAGATCGAGGTGCCGACACTGGACGGCAAGGCGATGCTCAAGATCCCGCCGGGCACGCAGTCACACCGCATCTTCCGGATGCGCGGCAAGGGGATCAGCCACCTGCACGGATCCGGACGCGGCGACGAGCTGGTGCGCGTCATCGTGCACACACCCGCATCGCTGTCGAAGCGCGAGAGGCAGCTCCTCGAGGAGCTGCTCGACACCCAGGACGGCAGCACCCCACCCCCCCGCAAAGGCCACTACGGCGTCGAGGACTAGTCCCGGCTCGGCCGTGGCTCCTCCGGAGCGGTCGTCTGCAGGACGGGTGGCGCGAACCGCATCTCGGCGTGAGGATCGGTCCGGGGGCACGTTCCTCCGCGCACATCCTGTGGGCTGGCTCGGCACTCGCCCTGTTTTGGTCTCCATGTCCTGCACGACGGGCTCGTGACGTCCC